>CAZQEZ010000022.1:0-13652 GCA_964592475.1 uncultured Roseivirgaceae bacterium | reverse complement strand
AGAAAAAGGTTTTAAATGCTATTAAAGAACCTACTCAATCATTAAAAACTTTATAAAAAATATGTAATAAATCAGAAAGTATTGCATAAATAGATTGTTAATTAATTGGTTAATAGTTTTCAAATGACTTTAAAACTATTAATATTTGTAGATAAAATAAGCTTAACACATGTCAAAGAAATTTTTATTATTTTTTGGGCTAATTATTTTATTAGCTGATATTGCTGTAGCGCAAACTTTTTATAGCCGCAGCCGCAATCGCCAATGGGCTATTTCAGCTGGTATGGGTATAGGATCATACTATGGTGACCTTAATAATCCTGGAGATATAATTGATTTTACCCCGGATGCTAATTTTGGTATTCGCTATCGGTTAAACAACCGAATAAGTGTAGGTGGTAATTTTGGATGGTTTATGCTAAGGGGCGATGACAATGAAGCTGATGGCCCGGGAAGAAAAATCAGAAATCTCTCTTTTACCTCCCACAATTTTGAAGGCATGCTTTTTTTAAGTGTTGATGCCTATCCGGTAGGCAATAGATTTTATCAAAGACCTTTGGTAAATCCATTTACTTATGTAGGAATAGGTCTTACCTATTTTAACCCAAGAGCTAAGCTCGATGGCGAATGGCATGCTTTGAGACCTTTACAAACTGAAGGTGTAGCGTATTCGCCCATTACCCCCATAATCCCCATTGGTTTAGGACTTAAATTTAGGGCCTCGCCTTTTCTCAATATTATTTTAGAAGGTGGCTACCGTATTACATTTACCGATTATATTGATGATGTGAGTAATGTATATCCTGATCCCAGTTCCCTGGGAAGCGATTTAGCACGTGAGCTATCTATTCGCAGTGACGAATTAGACCCGCCAGTATTTCAAGAGGTAGGCGATATAAGGGGTAACCCCACCAACAACGACGGTTACTTTCTTGCCACAATCAAAGTAGAGTATTTTCTGGGAGGATCACTCTTTGGCAGAGATCCCTACAATCGTGGCATGAGAGGCAGAAGAAGAAGGTAATATACCCCTTCTAAATTCAATAAATATACCTCATGTTACAAAAAATCCCCTTAAAAAGGGATTGTAATATTACTGTGTTTAATAGAGATTTATAGCTCATTAAACCAGCACGTCATGTTACGCCCTAAAATAGAAGATCAAAGATTTAGAATTATCCTCATCTTATTAATTGTAGTTATAGCTTTTTACTTTTTTTACTTTTTCATAATACTTAATCAAAAACAGCAAAATCTGGTAGAAAAAGGATACCGGATTTTGATGCAGATAAGTAAGAATATTGATGATAAATATAATAACTACCAAGGCTCACTCCCTAATTTTGTGAAGCAAGAGGAATTTATAAATACTTTCTTTTTTGAATTAGATTCCACAAAAGAAATCGATTCCTCATTATATTTAGGGTATAATATCCTAAAAGATGAAAACAGCTACCTCAGTGCCATCCTGAAAAGTAATATTGATACGAAAGAAAAAGAATCTAAAACCAAGGAATATATATCCTCGCTGCAGAACATTAACTTAAAAACCATTGATATAACTAATAAATCTGATTATTTAATATCAATTGGAAAAGACAAATATGTAACTATTCACGACTTTATGGAGTCGATAAAACATGATGATTTTTTTGCAGATATTATTGTGTATCTAAAGGATTCAACAGTTCTGTACAGTCAAGCATTTGATAAAAGTTTTTATAACCAAATAAAATGGGATAGTATTCCCAAAAAAGAACTTAATCATTATGCTTTGGCTGGTAAAGATTATAAGGTGTTGAGCTTGCCGATCAACATAAACAATCAGGATTATATTTTATTTGGGCTTATTGATAATAACAAATATGCAGGAGTATCTAAGCAATTTAGTCCCTTTGCATTAGCTTCTGTAGGCATAGTTATTTTTTTACTTTTAACTAGTATCCCATTACTCAAGCTGCGATTACTAAGCAGGTACGAACGCTTAAGAAGAGGTGACGTTTATTTAGCCGGTCTTTCAACAATAATGGTCGCTTCATTTAGTACGCTTATTGCTTTAGGTATTGCTAATTCATTTATAGAAAAAAATATAATTAAAAAAAACCTCGAGCACCTATCATCTAATATTTCTAATGAGCTTGTCAAAGAAATTAAAACGATCAAGACCTTTTTAAAAGGAAATGAAATTGATAGTACCTTTTTATCGAAGACTCAGTATTATCCTTACAATATATGGAATGAAATGGTCTCGATAAACATCAATGGATATATCGAAAATTACCAAACAGGTTTTTATCCTTATTTTGGTAAAACTGACTCGCTTGGCGCTACTTTAAAAACAGTAAACTTAAGTACAAGAAAATACTTTCAAGAGATAAAAAATACTAAACCTAAAGATTCACTACTATATTTAGAGCCGGTTTATTCCTATACTACTGGTAATGTCGAGGGCGCCCTCAGCCAGAAATCACTCAATAAAATTAAGCTTATAACGAGTCCATTATACAGCCTGCTGGATATTGTTTTGCCTAAGCATTATTCTTACTATATAATAGATTCAAATGGTCAAGTAATGTTTCATGAAAAAAATAAAAAGATACTCAGAGAAAATTTCTTTGATGAAATAAATAATACAAACAAGATAATCCAAAGTATACAATCTGGAGTTAACAGGTGCATAAATCTTAATTATAACGATAAGCCAACATTGTGCAGAATAGCACCCCTCAAGATCCCTTCACTTAAAAATGAGTATTCTTTAATTACAACTTTCGATTTATATGCCTTACAGTCTCAGGTTATTTTTAAAACGTTGTCTACTGGCATACTTTTAACATTTTATTTCATTTTGTTGCTACTGATCAGTGTTTTATTGAAATTCAATAAACAAAGGCCTGTTTTATTACGAAACAAAGTATTTTCATTTCATTTTTTACTGCCATCGCTCAAACATCAACAAAAATATTTGCCGTTGATGTTATTACATTTTATACTGATATCACCATTGATTTATTTATTATTTAATGATTTAGATTCATCATTCAAATATAAATTTATACAGATAATTAATACTGTATTGTTTTCTTCATTTTTTACCTTTTACTACACAAATGATGTTAATTTTAAGAATGGAATATTCTATAATAGAAAATTTTATGCTGAAGTGCTATTGATTTTTATTATCTTGACTGTATTCCTTACAATATATAATTACGGCATATTTTATTCCTATTATATAATTTTATTCCTTCTTTTCTTTTGGAAATCTTTGTGGATAAAGAAATCAAGAGCAGAAAAAAATTATTCTAAAACTTTCCGTAGATTTCATTGGTTTGCATTTTCATGGCTATTACTTATTGCCATAGTACCTACTTTCGTTGTTTTTTCACATTCCGAATATATGATTGAACAGCATCAAGTAAAGGAGTCAATATATTATTATCAACAAAATTTTGAGAAACAAAAAAAAATAATTGAAAAGAAATATTCATACGATTCTCGTCAAAAAAAAGGCAAGCTTGATAAACAAAAAATTTATTTCAAGGATTCTATTTATCAATTAAATTTACAGTCTTTACTTAAGGGTGATAATTCAAATAAAAACTTAGCCAATACCAATAATTTGCCAGATGATATAACCATTTATCAAGCATTTTCCGACCTTTTAAATTTATCTAAGTTGAATAATGATTTGCTTATAAATAGTGATACTTTGACTACACAAAATGACATTTATTCACAAACTCAATATTTAAAAAAAAGGAATCTGATTCGAAACAAATATTTTTATATAGTAATTTTTGCGTCAGGAATGATTTTAGCTTGTATTGTCATTTTGCCAACTATTGTTGCTTTTACTCGTCGGGTCAAACCTTTATACACAGAAGGTAAGCAACCGATATCTATTGAGAATTTAAGGAAATTTAAAAAATTGATTTTGGTGGGGATGCCAGGCACAAGAAAAGAATTGATCGTAGACAGTGTTATTAAAAATGAAAAGATAAGCCAAAGAATAAATTTTGCTCATTTGAATTATGATGAAATAGCCAAAGAGCTAGACAAAATGAAAACCTTAGAAAATGGCACAATAATTTTGGAAAATTTTGACCATAACCATAATCATCATGGATTAAATAAATTAAGGTTGCTTTGCTTACAAGCTTTAATTGATAAGCCAGTAAGAACAATTCTTACATCTTCAATAAGTTTAAATCAAATTTTAGATGATTTTTTTAATTTATGGTTAAAAGCTGATTCCGAGCTACAAGACAATATAAAAGCAAATATGGACCAGCTTGAGAGTCTGTTATTTGATTATACTATTGTTACGCTTCCATTGCCGTCGTTTGAAAAAGGGCCATTGGCAATAGAATTTGGTCACGGTCATTATCTTTTTTCATTACAAAATCAATTTGAACATAATCCGAAATACCGTGAAATAACCAATTTTAATGAACTCCCTCGGCAGTTTAAAGAAGAATTAGTAATAGAAGTACAAAATATGGCTCATGCTTACTATCATGCCTTGTGGAATCACTGCACCCGGATGGAAAAGCACGTGCTATATGATGCCGCGGAAGATGGATTTATTAATCATAAAAATAAAATTACTATCGCCAACTTATTAAAAAAAGGATTATTGGTATTTGATGATGGCGTCAAAATCATGAACCGTAGCTTTCAGCATTTCATACTTACTGGCATTTCGAGTAGTGAAGTAATGCAGATGGAGCAAGAAGCTAAAACTCGCGGCCGCTGGAGTAGATATAGCCTGGTGATTGCAGTGGTTATTTTAAGTACGATTATTTTCTACATCCTTGCCGAACAGCAAGTTGTTAATAAATTCACTGCTCTTATTTCGGGCTTAATTGCTTTTGTTCCATCACTAATTTCGATTTTGCGATCTACAACAATTAAATCTAGCACTTCCAAATAAAACAATATTGCCAGATATAATTTAGGAACATTTAAAAACTATATTTTATATTATAAATTTTTTTGCACCCTTCATGCTATTTTTCATAATTTTAAAGCTTGTTTATTTGGCAATTTAAAATAAATGTAAAATATGGAACAACAAGATTGGCGCAAAGCCTATTGGAAAGCTAACGTGAAATACGTGCTTATACTACTGGCTATCTGGTTTATAGTATCCTACGGAATGGGTATTTTATTCGTAGAACCCCTCAACCAGATTAGAATTGGTGGCTTTCCGTTTGGCTTTTGGATGGCACAACAAGGCTCCATGTATGTCTTTGTCATATTAATTCTCATCTATGTAAAACTCATCAATCGACTAGATAAAAAACACAATCTGAAATAAGTATGGAATTACAAACACTTACCTATATCATCATTGGAATTACTTTTGCCATTTACATAGGTATAGCTATATGGTCAAAAGCAGGATCTACCAAAGAGTTTTATGTGGCTGGTGGAGGAGTTCACCCGGTAGCTAACGGGATGGCAACCGCCGCCGATTGGATGTCAGCTGCATCTTTTATTTCCATGGCCGGTATTATTTCTTTTACCGGATATGGTGGTTCAGTTTACCTGATGGGTTGGACTGGAGGATATGTATTGCTAGCTTTACTTTTAGCTCCCTACTTGCGAAAATTTGGCAAATACACGGTGCCCGATTTTATCGGAGGTAGATATTATTCAAATCTGGCTCGCACAGTAGCCATTATTTGTACACTATTCATTTCTTTTACTTACGTGGCAGGGCAAATGCGCGGGGTCGGCCTTGTATTTTCTCGCTTTTTGCAAATACCAATCAATGAAGGAATTTACTTAGGAATGGCCATCGTTTTTCTTTATGCAGTTTTGGGTGGCATGAAAGGCATCACTTACACGCAAGTGGCTCAATATTGCATATTGATCTTCGCTTTCATGCTTCCTGCTATTTTTCTAAGTCTAATTCTTACAGATCATTTTATACCTCAATTAGGTTTTGGCGCTAAACTAGCTAATGGCCAGTATTTGTTAGAAACCTTGGATCAGTTGCATCGGGAACTTGGCTTTTCAGAATATACCAGTGGTAAAAAATCTACCATTGATATGTTTGCCATAACTGCAGCTTTAATGGTGGGTACTGCCGGTTTGCCACACGTAATTGTTCGATTTTTTACCGTGCCAAGGGTTAAAGATGCCCGTAGCTCGGCTGGTTGGGCACTGCTATTTATCGTCATTTTATATGCCACGGCACCGGCTGTTTCTGTATTTGCCCGTACTAACTTAATTAATACCGTAAAGGATAAGGAATACGCTACCATGCCTCAATGGTTTAAATCGTGGGAGGAGACAAATTTAATTCAATTTGAAGATAAGAATAATGATGGTAAAATTCAATACGTGGGCGACGAAGATCGTAATGAGCTGTATATTGACAGAGACATAATGGTATTGGCCAACCCCGAAATTGCCAATCTTCCCAATTGGGTAATAGCCCTGGTAGCAGCAGGTGCCCTGGCGGCAGCACTTTCTACGGCTGCCGGATTGCTATTAGTTACCAGCACTTCCATATCTCACGACTTGCTAAAAGAAAACCTATACCCGAAACTCACTGAAAAACAAGAGCTTTTGGCTGCGCGTATTACAGCTGCATTTGCAGTAGGAGTTGCCGGCTTCTTTGGTGTTATGAATTTTGGCTTTGTAGCTCAAGTCGTCGCATTTGCCTTTGGCTTTTCCGCTTCCACTTTTTTCCCTGCCATAGTCATGGGCATATTTAGCAAACGAATGAATAAAAAGGGAGTAATCTCCGGCATGATCATTGGCCTGGTTTTCACAGCCTCCTATATTGTTTATTTTAGCATTTTATTTCCCGAATATAACAATGCTGATCATTGGTGGCTTGGCATATCTCCGGAAGGAATAGGCTTGATAGGCATGTTGATTAATTTCGCGGTATCCATTACCATTTCGTATCTAACAGAAGATGTGCCACAGCATATCAAAGACATGGTAGACGAAATCAGGCTACCGGATGAATCAAGAAAAGTAGAATAAATTAAAAATGGCCAGGCGAAAAAAATACCTGGCCATTTTTTAGTCAACTCTCACAAAATGAGCATGTTTTAATTTACACTTTTGAGCTAAATTAAAACACATGTCATAAAATAGTTAAAAATAGCGTATTATATTCCCTTGTTTTCCTATATCTTGCATGTAGATATTAACTGCCTGAAAATACGCAAGTTAGGAGTTAAATAAAGTATATTTAGTCTTGTTTTGCTGCCAATTATCAATAATTGCTTAACAACTAAAAAATTGAATGCTAATTTTCAGTAGATAATAATTCAAATAAACATTAGTGATACATTGTTTTTGAGATTTGTAGGAAGTAAGATTTGAATTACCATATGACCAGAAGTAATAAAATAAGCCTGATTTTTGCTTTTTTTCTACTTATAAATGTGCATTATCTTGTAGCACAGGATGCTAATAAAGAACTAGCGCAGGATTTGGTAGAAATGGCAGACGAAGCCTACCAGGCTAAACTGGCCCTCGACGTAGTAAGGGCACAATACGAGCAGGCAGCACAATTAGATCCAACCAATATAAAAGCTAACTTTTTTACCGGTGAACTTTATATCCAAAGAGGCCCTAATAAAGAAAGATCTACAGAATTTTTACTCAATGTATTAAAATTAGATCCTGATTATCGATTTGATATTCTCTATAAAATAGGACAAGGCTACCAATTTGGGCTTGAATTTAACAAAGCCATTGATTATTTTCAACAGTATAAAACAAAACTGATGAATGAAGGCAAAGGGTATCGTGGTGAGGATAAAGTGCCTTTAAATGAAGTAGAAAGAAGAATATATGAATGCCAAAATGGAATTGAATATGTGAATAATCCGGAAGATTATTCAATTGTAAACATTGGATCCCAAATAAATTCACCAGCTTATGATTTTGCTCCCGTGTTAAATGAGGATGAAACCATTTTGATTTTTACAACTCGAAGGCAGGAAAATAATATTAACGAAAACGTGGATACTGACAACTACTATTTTGAGGATATTTTCATATCACGAAAGCAAGGTAGTGAATGGCAACCCGCAGAAAATATTGGAGATATTATAAACACACAATTTCATGATTCAAATCTTGCATTATCAGCAGATGGTAAAACCTTGTACCTGTATCGTGATGACAATGGAGGTGACATTTACTATTCCGATTTGATGAAAAATAATGCCTGGTCTATCCCTGAACCTATTTCGGGTAATGTAAATAGTTCCTATTTTGAGAATGCAGTTTCAATTACCCAAGATAGGCAAATAATGTTTTTCAGTAGTGACAGACCTGGTGGATTTGGAGGAAGAGACATCTATATGTGTACCAAAGATAGTAAAGGTAATTGGAGCCGGGTGAGCAACGTAGGGGAAAAGATAAACACCCCCTATGATGATGAAGGACCGTTCATCGATTATCAAGGCAAGACACTTTATTTCAGTAGTCGCGGGCATGACGGGATGGGTGGTTTTGATATTTATAAATCAGAATATGACAGTGCCAATCAAGCTTGGGGTACACCTGTAAATTTAGGATATCCTATTAACACCCCGGATGATGATATTTATTTTGTAATTACTAAAGATGGCAAAAGAGGGTATTATTCATCAGTGAAAGATGATGGCATGGGCTATACTGATATTTATTCTGTTACATTGCCCGATTTATCCAATCGTGCCAAAGATAAAGCGAAAGCCAAAAACAACAACTTGGTAGATACTAAACCGGAGAAACCTGAAATAGTAGCCCCGCCAGTAGAGGAAAAGCCGGTAGCTGAAAATACTGGCCAGTTGCAACCTTTAGTTATAATGCTACAGGTGCAAGATAAAGAGACAGGCAATAATATGGATGCCAAAATCAATATGAGAAGAGCTAAAGATAACGTAGTAATACCTGTAGAAAGAATAGACCTTGGCTTGTATCGAATGAGTTTAGTTAACCAGGAAGCTGCAGACTTTCTGGTTTCTGCTGAACGTTCAGGTTACATTTTTATAAATTCTCGAATGAAGTTACCTGCTTCTTCTTCACAAACACAAGAAATACCACGCCGATTTGAGTTAATGAGATTCGAGACAGGTGCTCACGATATCTTGAGAAACATCTATTTTAATACCAATAAAGCCACCTTTACAAAAGAGTCGTACAACGAGTTGAATAAAATGGAACGGATGCTTTTTGAAAACCCAGCCTTTATGGTAAACATTGAAGGTCATACTGATAATGTAGGCAATAAGAGTTATAACCTCAAGCTTTCCCAAAATAGAGCCAAAGCAGTGGTGAATTACTTAATTGGCAAAGGAATTGATTCTAGAAGATTGAAATGGGAAGGTTTTGGAGAAAGCAAACCACTGGCTTCAAATGATGACGAAAAAGATGGCAGAGAAATAAATCGCCGGGTAGAATTCACAATTTTAGGGGAAGGCTTTCGCTAAACATCAAAACTGCGTTTGGGCAGATGGATTGCCGCTACCATACAGCGGACGCTTCCACCTCCAACCTTTTCAATGGTAGGGATGGCCACAGGCAATAAAGTGCCATTACTTGCCAGCACATCGAGCTGTTCACTACTAAGCTGCCGATAAGCCGCCTTTGACAAAATAATATATTTTTCATCATTGTCATTTCGAACCTGAATCATATTGCCGGCAAAAGCATAAAGCTGGTCATAATTTATATCTATGATTTCATGACCACTGGAGAGCAACTTATCTTTAACTCTTTGTCTTTCTGTTTCCTCAGGAATTGCCTGCAAGCAAATAGTAGCAAAAGCTTCACCTATACACATAACCACATTGGTATGATAAATATCTTTACCTTGCTTATCTATTGCACGAAAGTCCATCATTTCAAAATGAAGCAACTCGCAAAGTTCTTTGAGAATTGACCGCTCCGTTCGATCACTGATATTAGCATAAGCAATACCATTGGCATAATCAAAAACAACACTACCAGTTCCTTCCAAATATCTTCCGTGCTGCTCATGGCTAGAATAATCAACTATTTTATTCACATCGAAATGATAAACATTCTGCAGTGAATCAATAATATCATTCCTGCGTTCAAGGCGCCGATTGGCGGCCATCATCGGGTATAGAATTACAGTACCATCATCGTGAGTAGATATCCAGTTATTAGTAAAAATAGCATCTGGTGAATGAGAGTCAGGTATATCCTCAAAAACCAATACCTCAATTTGCTGCTTTCGCAAAAAAGCAACAAAATCATCAAATTCTTGTGCAGCGAGTGATTGAATTTTTTCAGGGTTAAGAGCTTCCTTTTGTTGAAATGCATTAGAAATCGCGGTTTCCTCATTATAACCAAACTTAACTGGTTTAATCATCATCACGGCATTGGCCGTTTGTCTCCTCACCTTTTTCACTGCTGTTTTATTTATGTCGTTCTTCTAATACTGCAACAATTTCATTTAATGACATGTTTTTCTGCTCTAGAAGTACCATTAGATGAAATATTAAATCTGCAGCCTCATTTTTAAATAAATCATCATTGCTATCCTTAGATTCAATTACCAGCTCTACGGCCTCTTCTCCCACTTTTTGGGCTATTTTATTAATGCCTTTTTCAAATAAAGAAGTTGTATAAGATTTTTCAGTAGGATTAAAACGCCTATCCTTAATCACTTTTTGTAAATGATTCAAAAACAAAAGGCTTTGCTTGTTTATTTCGGCAAAGCAGGTGTCATTACCCGTATGGCAAACTGGCCCTCGCGGCTCTACTTTTATCAGTAAAGTGTCACCATCACAATCAAGCAAAACTTCTTTCAAGACAAGGTGATTTCCTGAAGTCTCACCTTTGGTCCAAAGCCGCTGTTTGCTACGGCTAAAAAATGTCACTAATTTATCCTGTAAAGTCTTTTCGTAAGAATCTTTATTCATGAAGCCAAGCATTAATACCTTACTAGTTTTATAATCCTGAACGATTGCAGGTACCAGTCCGTCTCCTTTTTCAAAATCTATGGCTACAGGAAAATTATTGTTTGAATCACTCACTCCTCATCAATTTTAATTAAGTTGCAAAAATAGGAAAGATTTACGCTAGCTACCCAAAATTATTATACCTATTCCTATTAAAATGAAAATTAAAATACTTCCTTTAATTATAATATTTCTTTCTCCAGGAAAGATAGCAGCACCAAGAAAAAAACTTGTTACTACACTTCCTCTTCTAATTACCGAAATTAAGCTTATGAGTGAATCCTGATAAGATAAAGCATAAAAATACAAGAAATCTGCCACTACCAGTGTAGTCCCAATTAAAGGTATAGCCCAGTGCCATCGAAAAGGTGTGAGCTTCTTTCGCCTAGGATACCAGAAAATGAGCACTATTGGCAACAAAACTACCACCAGGTAAACAGAAAACCACGCTTGCATTGCTACCCGATCAAAATTTGCAGTGAGATACTTATCATAAAGTGAACTAGCTGCTCCTATTAGGGTAGCCAATATAATAAAAAGTACCCAACGGTTTTTACGGAAGCTAATACCCTCCTTTTTGCCGGCCAATGAAAAAGCATAATAGGCCATTAAAGTAATTATCAATCCTATCCACTGCCATAAGGTGAGCCTTTCGGCGAAAATAATAATGGCGCCAAGCAGTGTCCAAACTGGTGAAGATGCTCGAATCGGCGTCACTATTGTAATTGGTAAATTTTTCATGGCAAAATAGGCCAATATCCAGGATGAAGCTACAATTACAGCTTTGATAAAAAAGAGAAAATGAGCATAAAACGATGCATTAGGAATGTACCAATTGTAATTAGGTGAACCTTGTACAAAAGTTGATAATATAATAAAAGGAGTAAAAAGCAATGCGCCGGTTAGCGTGGCAAATAACAAAACCGGCAATACAGCATTATTATTCACACTCATTTTTTTAAAAATATCATATACCCCTAAAAATAAAGAGGAAGCAATTGCCAGAAGAAGCCACATGTGGAAAAATATTTGTCCTGCAAATCTAGGAAAATTAACAGGAAAGCAATTTGGCAAATCGAGGTGATTTTTTATCGATTTACATCAAGAATTATTCGACTTTTGAACACTTTTAATAACAGAAGAGATATGCCCAAAGCCAAAGCTACCATTGCTCCAGTAAAAAACAAAACAAATAGATCGCCGGCTTGCACAATAGGATTAGCAGCAATTGGAGATAAAAACTGACCTAAAAATACTGTAGCAGTAACTCCTCCAATTAATTTACCTCTTTTGGCCGAAGGAGTAATTGCAATCAGCCATGTATTAGCATTGGGCATAAGCATACCAAGTCCGGCACCGGCAATTATTAATCCGCTAATTACTACAAAGTATTGTTGAGCTTGCGCCAAAATAAAATACCCGGTGCCTATAGCCGTGAAGGAAAGAATGAAAATAGAAGAGAAATGAAGTCTTTTTTTCAAATTGGCATAGGTAAAAGAAGCAATAGCCGCGAAAAGAGTGGAAAATACTAATGCTAAACTAATGTAAAAACTACTTTCGATACCAATTTTATTGATTAGAAAAGGAATTTGCACGGGTACAAAATAAAAAAGAAGCATTCCTAAAAATACAAGAAAATAAATTAATGCCACTATTTCTTTACTTTGAAAAGAGATTTTTTCATTTCCATATTGTCTTTGCTTATTTGTAACTGGCTCATTTAGAAACAGGTAAGTAAGTAATACAACCACAAGAGACAAGCCATAGACGAGAAATGGATAATGCCAATTAATATCTGCCAGCAAACCTGAAATTAGTATAAATATAGTACCCCCAAATGCCATAAAAGCTCCCTGGTTACCTAAAAACTTGTTTCTTTCTTCATCTTCAAAATAATCACCGGCTAAAGTAGTAGCCGTTGTCATAACACCTGCTACTGCAATACCTAGCAAAGCCCTGCTTACCAGAATCAAATAAATATCTTCTATTATAAAACCGGCACATCCACTTAATGCATACAGAACAAGAGAAAATTTAAAATATGGAAGCTTTGCAAATTTATCAATTATAAAACCTGCTAAAGGAGAAAATATAGCAATAAATAAAGCGGGTAAAGTCACGATTAATTTAGTGAGAAGGTCACTATTGGGCACGTTCTCAAACGCTTTATTAATTTCGGGTAATGCAGGAGCTACAATTGCACCCGATAACACGGTGAGCATACTTGCTAATAGCAAGGTAAGCTTTATTTTATTTTTCATAAGTGCAGCAAGATTGAATTATTAATACTTGTTGTTACTTAGATTGTTTCTATAAATAGGCGAAAGAAAATAATAATCAATGAGGATCAAATGTGGTTTTTTCAAATAACCCTGCCAACTCGGCTAGCTGACCGCCAAGCTCATTAAAATGAGACTCTATCGCAAAGTATACTGCTGTATCTGACAATCTGCCGGATTCTATAGGGCGAACCTCAGCCAAAGATGATTTGATCATATCGAGTGTTTGAGCTATTGAAGTAATTACCTCCTGGTATTCACTTTCATTTTTGTAGGGTGCAATTAAGCGTCTTACTCTCCTGTTGATATCACTGAATAAATCACGGGCCTCCGGGAATTCTATTTCAATATCCAGTTGATCTAATTTATGACCTATTTTTAAGTACTCCTGTAAAATAAAATTTTTTCTTTCCCTATT
>CAZQEZ010000021.1:24659-41104 GCA_964592475.1 uncultured Roseivirgaceae bacterium | reverse complement strand
AACCGAAGATGTAGAGTTTTGTAATTATCGCTTTTGTCGATGACTTGGTTCATAGATTTTGTTATCTACCATTTATATTTTGCTTCAGCTATCAGCCAGCTACTTACGATTTCACAATTTTCATCATCCGCTCTACTGAATAATCAACATACTCCAGTTTTTCCATGCCGATGGTAATGGAATCAATGTCAGGATTTTCGATGGCGTATTGCAATGAATTCTGTCTGTCTTTATCGGTGAGCATCTTGCCGGCACCGAATATTTTCATCCCAATTACTCCTTTACCATTGTCATGCGCGGTTTTTAATAGAGCAGCTATCTTATCAGGGTGCCCATCCATGCTCATTTCCAACGGGTTTATTCTGGCCAGGATAACATCTACCCAAGGATCGCCCACAGCTACGTTTAAAGCTTCGTAATCATGACAGGAAACGCCTACTTTTTTAATCACCCCTTTGGCTTTAGCTTCAGATAGTTTTTCTATAAATTCCTTTTTCTCGGTTATCCAATCGCCATTGACCAGGCAATGCAACAACAGGATGTCAAAATAATCAGTACCTAATTCCTGCTTGAATCGATCCAGTGTTTCTTCTACCGGCACCACCATATTCCAGTCATTATTTACTGTCCATATCTTGGTCATTAACTGAAAATTCTCCCGAGGAATCTTTCTGAAAAGTTCCCGTATAAACTGGTGGGTTCCATAAAGATCTGCCGTATCAAGAAAGGTAATGCCTTTACTGTAAGCATACTCCGCTATTTGCAAAAAGGTTTCTAATCCTAGTCGGGTGAATTTAGACTGCCGGGCCCAACTGGCATTTCCACAGCCCAAAGCGAGGCGTGATACCTTAAGTCCCGTATTTCCCAACTTCACCTGGTCTACTTTCGTACCCACGGCTGACAGTGGCTGCCCCAATAAAGAATTGGCTGATAAAGCCGATATGCCAGCCAAACCGGCTTTCAACATTTCCCTTCTGCTAAATTTCTTCATGGTTTAATTTTATTTCTTAAAATTGAAAAACGACTTTAAAGTCAAAGATAATATAATCAATTATTGAATTCAAAAGAAGAACCCGTATTTTCCTTTCCATACCGATTTTAGTATTGTCATTTGCTGGCATGATATGTCTTTAAAAAACCCTTCAATTGCTTACTAATTCAGAGTAATTGAGGATTCAGTTGGATTGCACATCTATCCATTTTTGGGTAATTTTGGCCAAATGCTGATAAATTGATTTAGTTTCAGACAACTGATGTTTTTTTGGTATTTTAAAACTGTGGTCCGCGTTTAAAATTTCTTCAAGTTGAGCCGTTTGATATTTACTAGTAAGTTCTCTTATCAATTCAATGCTTGCCAATTTATCAGTGGTTCCCTGAATAAAAAGCTGAGGATAATTCAGCGATTCTAAATGTTCAGCTCTTTTAGTCCCGGGCTTGCCGGTTGCATGTAAAGGAAAGCCGTAATAGATGATACCTTTTATATTTTGAGGTGTTGATACTGATAAATATTGGGAACTGATGCGGCCACCATAAGATTTGCCAGCTAAAAAAAGCGGTAAATCCGGAAATTGATTGGAACACCAATCAGCAACTTTTGCAACGGTTTCAATGTTGGGTTTAGGAGATCGCGGCAATTTCTTCCCTTGCTCTTTATATGGAAAGTTAAATCTTACAACTAATAGGTCTTGCTGAGCCAGGGCATGAGCCAATTCTTCTAAAAAATAATGATCCATTCCTGCTCCGGCACCATGAGCCAGCATCAAACAACATTTTGGTTGCTTAGGCTTATTTTCTATTATTGAAATCTCAGCTGCTTGCTCGTTGATAAATATTTTTGGCATTGTGATAGCTATATTTCTCCTTGCTTCATTGAATCAGAAATTTCTTTCATTTTTTTACCATTCCTTATGTCCAGATAATAAATATCGTCTGTGCTTTTGTGATCATGTTTTACCATACCGGGTACTGTCCAAATTTTCAAGACATGTTCATTTTGCCAGCTTACTTTTCCGCGGATAGTGGCATGCTGGTAAATGATAGTATCTTTTTTCAGATCATAAACATAAAACTCAGTGTTTTGCTGCGGACGTGTGGCGCTATTTTTAATTATAATTTGATGTAATATGTATCGTTGCTCAGGGCTAAGGCTCATTTTAATTTTTTGATCGCTAGTGTCATTTTTTTTTATTTCCATTGGTTGCGTTTTTTGTGCTTTGCAGCTTAATGAAAATGATAAAATTAATCCGGCAAGTATTAGTTTTTTCATGACTAAAATATTTTTCAAGAGTAAATGCAAAAAGTATACCTCAAAAAAAGGCTGTCTAAATATCATTTATAATATTCAGACAGCCTCAAAGTTCAAAATAATCTTTTTAATTATGGCAACATGTTTTTAAATTCCTGGTAAGATTTAGGAGCATAGGGTGTAATTTTACAATTTAATTCATTTGCTTTTATATTTATGTCCTTAATTCGATCAGCAGGGTTAGGATGCGTACTCAAGAATTTTGGCGTGTTTCCAGTCAATTCTTCTTCTAATAATTTTGAAAAGAAAGAATGAGCACCATTACACTGGTAAGGCGTTTCAGCCAGATATATCACTGAGAATTCATCTGCCTCCTCTTCATCACTTCTACTAAAGCTTAGCCCTGTTAATGAACCGGCTATTTGTCCGGCAATTTGTTCCAGCTGCGAAGGACTATCCCCCAACACTACACTTAATAAAATTTGCACACCGTACATTTTTTGTAGTTGCTTTACACTATGGCGTTGATCAGAATGCGCTATTTCATGACCCATTACTCCTGCAAGATCATCTTCATTTTCTAAAAATTTAATTAAGCCGGTATATACATAAATATAACCACCAGGAGTTGCAAAGGCATTTAACACTTCATCATCTTCTATGATGTGAATTTTCCAGACAAATTCTTCTTTATAAGTCACATTACCACTGTTTAGGATTGTATTAGTAATACCTTGAAGGTAATTATAAGCATCTTGATATTGCACAGGATCCAATACTGGAAATTCCTGAGGATTTGAAGCTATCTGTTCTGAAACTTGCAACCCAAGTTTTTTATCATCTTCTATGGAAAATATCACTAAATCATTGTTCTCATCACAAGCAGGTATCATCAATAAGACTACCACTATAACAGGTAAAAATTTTCTCATAATTTTATAATTTAATTTTTTACTAATTTAGATTATAAACGGGCAAATAAGCAGAGCAATCATCGGCCTTATCTTACGTCCAACATTTTTTAAAACAAATTGCAAGACTGATGCCGAAGTTTTTAAAGAACTTGCAATGGATGTTGAGAAAGTATATCATTAGCCCTTTTCCAATCGGCATGAAGTTGCTGTTTAAGGGCTTCGAGACTATTGAATTTTACTTCTTCTCGGTATTTCTTTACAAAGAAAATATTTAGATTTTGATCGTAAATGTTAGCTTTGAAGTCAAAAATATTAACTTCTATCGTGCGTGATGAATCACCAATGGTAGGTCTTATACCTATGCTAAGCATGCCTTTGTATATCTTTTGGTGGTGTTCTACATATACTGCATAAATACCATCGGAAGGAATAATTTGAAATTTCTCCAATAATTCGAGGTTGGCAGTAGGAAAACCTATTTCGCGTCCTATTTTATTGCCTGCTACTACCTTTCCTTTTAACTGATAATTCCTACCCAGGTAGGCATTGGCTTGCGATATATTGCCATTAATCAGGGCTTCTCTTATTTTTGTGCTGCTTATGCCCAGGTTATCTATATCTTGTCGCGGAATTTCCTGAACTTCAAAACCAAATTCCGGACCATGCTTTTGCAAATAATCAAATCCTCCCTCTCTGTTTTTACCAAAACGATGATCGTAACCAATTACCAAAAGTTTTGCTTTAATAGTCTTAAGTAATATCTCATCAATAAATTCCAAAGAACTTTTTCGCGAAAATTGGCGACTAAATTTTATTTTAAGTAAATGATCAATGCCAAATTTATCTAATATGTTCACCTTATCTTCAAAGGGTGTAATAATGCGCAACGATTTATCTTCAGGAAATAAAACCTGCCTGGGATGTGGATCAAATGTAATTAATACTGATTCACCTTCCCGCTTTTTAGCTTCATTTATTACTTGATTTATTATCTTCTGATGACCTAAATGAACGCCATCAAATGTTCCACTGGTAACCACTGGAAAAATCAAATCAGGAAAAGAGGATAAATTTTCATGAACTTGCATGCTTACTCTTGATTATTTATAATATCGGAAATTTGTAGCGCGTCACTTACCGAGAAGTTGCCAATTCGTGTTCGGCGAAGCGCGCTTAAGTAGGCACCTGTACCAATTTTTTCGCCAAGGTCTCGCACCAAACTTCTTATATAAGTTCCTTTTGAACATATCACATTAAAATCAACCATTGGAATGTCAATGGTTGGCAATTCAAATTGTTTAATTTCTACTGACCGAGGTTCCAATACAGCCGTACGATTGGAGCGAGCCAAATTGTAAGCTCTTTCTCCTTGTACCTTCACAGCGGAATAAAGTGGAGGCATCTGCTGGATATTGCCATTAAATTGTTTAGCAGCTTTATGAATATCTTCTACTGATATATTTGAATAGTCACTTTCAGAATCAAAAGCTGTTTCTAAATCTACTGAAGGGGTGGTTTTGCCTATGATAAAAGTTCCTTCATACTCTTTTTCCTGTTCCTGAAACTGTTTGATCATTTTAGTTTTTTTTCCAGTACAGAGTATTAACAATCCGGTAGCTAATGGATCTAATGTGCCCGCGTGGCCTATTTTTTTAATTTTTAATACATTCCTGAGTTTTTTTACCACATCAAAGGAAGTCCAGCCCAGCGGCTTATCAATTAATAGGATTTCATCGTCAGATTGAGGTTGATTGGTCATAATGCTGCAAAAATAATAGCGATAGCACCGGCAACAAAACAATAGATGGCAAAATAGATAAGCTTACCTCTTTTTACAATTTTAATCATCCAGGTACAAGCTGCTAAACCTACTAGAAAGGCCATAATAAACCCCATGACTAAAACTTCAGCGGAGGTGCTGGCAGCAATAGCCGGTTCTTCTAAGAAATCTAAAATTTTTAAAAATGTAGCTCCTAATATAGGAATCAATACCATTAAAAAACTAAAACGTGTAGCATCTTCTTTTCTTACTCCCATAAGCAAGGCTGTAGCAATGGTTGATCCGGAGCGAGAAATACCCGGTAAAATGGCTATGGCTTGAGCAATACCTATAATAAATGCTTTGCCTAAAGTAATCCCTTTATCCATACTTTTTTTGAAATAGGTAAAGAAAAGTAGAAGAGCCGTAATCAGTAACATAATACCAACAAATCCTATTCTACCAGTAAATATTGCTTCTATTTGATCCTCAAATAAAACTCCAATAATACCTACAGGCACAATAGATATGATGATTTGAGTGGCGAACCTTGTTTGTTCGTTCCATTGAAATTTGAAAATCTCTTTCAATATTTCATAAATGTCTTTTCTAAATACTACAATAGTACTTGAAGCAGTTGCAGCATGTACTACAATAGAAAACAGCAGATTGTCACTAAATTCCGTTTGTAAAATAGCTTTGGCTAATTCGATGTGTCCGCTACTGCTAATAGGTAAAAACTCGGTAAGACCCTGGATTATACCCAATAAAATTGCTTCTACTATGGTCATTTATTATTGCTTGGCTTTGTAAAAAATTGCAAAAAACTCAATACCGAAGCCTATCATAACGATTATTGGACCTACTGTAAGGCCAAGAGCACCCATGCCATGTTGGGTGTTGTCCATTGACATAATTGCATAACCAAGAATTATAACTAATATGCCTATTAACAAAATTATGTAGTTGATCTTGTCAAAAGGTAGGTTGTTTTTTTGCTTATTCATAATTAATATAATTCGTCTAAAGATAATTTCAAATATTTGTTTATGGCTTTATAGGTGCTGAAAAATCCCACAACGGCTCCTAATAAAAGTAGACCGGCGAATAGGATCGTTATTTCTTTGACCTCTTGCAAACTGGCAAGGCCTTCAATTATGTTATTGAAATATAATAATACTCCATATAAAATAGCGGAAGCAAAAACGCCCGCCAACACTCCATACCAAAGAGACCTGCGCAAAAATGGTTTCTTAATAAAGCTTGGCCTCGCACCAACTAATTGCATACTTCTTATCAAAAATCGCTGAGAAAATAGCGCTAGCTTAATTGTATTATTTATTAATATGGTAACTGTGATTAGCAATAAGATAGCAAATCCTAGCAGTAATAAACTGATTTTTGCCACATTTCTATTAATGGAGTCTACAAGATTTTCAACATAATTTACCTCGTATACACCACCTAATTTTTCTATTTCTTCTTTTATTTTGGAAAGATTTTGATTTTGCTGATATTCACTGTCAATCTTAAAAATTAAAACATCTCGCAAAGGATTTTCTCCCAAAAACTCGATGATATTTTCACCTGTGTCTTCTATGAATTGCTCGGCAGCTTCCTCTTTGGAAATGAAATTAATGCTTGCCTCTCCATTTTCGATTAAGACATAATCTTTGCTCGAAATTATTTTTTCCAGTTGAATTCGCTCATTTTCAGAAATTGATTTATTTAAATAAACCTGTACTTCTATATTTTCTTTAATTGCCTGAGATAAGTTGTTGGCATGAAGTATCAGTAACCCAAATAGCCCAATGACGAACAACGCCAGAGAAATACTGAATATCACACTAAAATAGGGATAGCTCCCTAGTTTCTTTTTCTTTTTAGCTTTGGTGTATTGCTGCTGCACTTTTTATTATAAAATGGTAATTAGATGTCAAAATTATGAATAATTTCAATTAATCCACAGCATATTCAAATTCCTGTAGTTTAATTAATGCGAAATTGCGAGAAATACTGGAGAAATAAATGGAAAAATAGTTAATTATTGTTAAGCGGAGGGAAATAAAAAAAGAGTAGGTATTTTACCTACTCTTCGTTTAACATTTCTAACTCTTTTATTAAAGTTTGATCTTTGATGTCAGTGAGAGGTGCTGTTTCTTTCTGTTTCAGGTTTAAAAGGTAGTAAGCATCATTATAATTTAAAAAGACTTTTCTCTTATTATCAGCCTTAAATTCTATAATATTGTATGGAGCGCCATCGAAATTGCCATACAAATATAATTTACCATCATAAAATTGATAATGAAACATTTCTGCTTTTGCTACATTTTCAATTTCAAAAGAAGGCACTTCATTATTTTTTACATTATCAAAACCCTTGGTATTATTAACTAAATCATCCTCAACCTCTAGTTCCTTTACTTCTCCCAGTTCATCAGGGGCCGCAGGAATGAATATTTGAGGAGGATCGATATTTGCAGGTGTAACTTCTTCAACTGTTGAAACTGTTGACTGCTCTTTTGCTACTTGAGGCGTTTGATCTTTAACTATTTGTTGCGCTATAGCTTCCCTTTTTACTAGTGCCTCAGGCATAGCTGGTAAATCATTTTCTATTTTCTCAGCTAATTCAACGTATGAAGTTAAATCAAATTTAGCACTTTCGCTTTCTAATTTATCTTCAAAATAGAGATAAGATCCCACCGAGATAACAGTAGCTAAAGTTACAGATGCAGCTACATTCATGAAGCTAAACGGTTGAGCACCACCTACTTTTATCTGGTCTAACCTACCTTTAATATCTTTTCGCCTAGAATCCTTAATAGCTTCCACGATATCTTTTTGCAATTCAAATTCACCCTGCATCAAAGGATCATTATGAAGTTGAATTTCAAACTCAGCCTGTTCTGTAGGCTCCATTCCACCGCGGAAGTATTTGTCTAAAAGATTCTGAATTTGTTTGTAATTTGCCATACTTGTTAATCTAGAAAATCACTTGCTTTGTACTTTGATTTAATTAGTAAATCAAGCTTCTTTTTACATTTATATTTTTTGGTTTTGGCCGTATCAGTATTGGCGTAACCAAGCTTTTCTGCTATTTCACTCATTGACATACCATCGAAATAGTAATACTGAAGTATTTTTTTACACCCATCACCTAACTCATCTACACACTCCTGTACTATTTTTATTCTTTCGGCTTTATCATCTTCAATATATTCCGTGCCATCCTTTTCCTCATTAACCAATCTACTCTTTCTATCCAACTCTTTTCGCCATAAATTGAGGCAGACACTATATATATAAGTACTTATTTTGGAAGTTAAAACCAGGTTTCCACTTGATACTTTTTGCCAGAAGACCACGAGGGCATCTTGATAAACATCTTTGGCTTCCTGCTCACTGCCACTGTTTTTCATCACAAGATTTACCATCATACGATAGTATTTTTTATAAAGATAATCCAGTGCTTTTTCGTCTCCCTTATGTATTTGGGCTAAAACTTCCTTGTCACTCATACTTATATACAAGAATTAGTTTAAATGTAACCTGTCAATGTAAAAATTTGTTGTTGGCTGTCGCCAAACAAAATTTTTTATAAATCTACGGCTTTATGATTAATATTAAAATGTAGTATTAAGCTATTTATTACATGATTACTTCCACCAGTAAAAAGCGATTAGTTGTTTTTTTCAAAATCCCCTCATAGGGGGATTTTTTCTTAGGATTATTTGATATTTTTTTGAGCAAAATTTAAATAATTTAAATTATAAGATAAAAATAACAAATTTAAACTTTATTTTTATTAGGATTATTTTGCATATATGTGTTTAAACATCTAATTTCGTATGGCCTTTAAAAAATCCATAAATAATACATGTATTTCTAAATTAACAAGCGTTGATAACATTGTTTTCATGTGATTAGAATTAGAGGTATATGACTTTTGTAGTAGTTAAAGTGCATTATTTAAATCCTAATCGAACAAACCATAATTTAAAATATAATATTTGCAGCATAATTGAATAAATCAACTTAATGCATTTACCTAAATCGTGAGATGGTAGATAGAAGATTTCAATGCATGTTTGATATTACTTGGACAAAATAAATAATAGAGAAGTATAAAATTTAATTAAACCAGCATTCTCGAAAATAAATAAAACCTTATGTTAATATTTACAAAATATAGGCTTATCTATAACAGAATGGAGAATGTTTTATGAAAGATTTTAAAAAACTGGTTAATGTAGTAACTAAGCGTGGACAAAAGAATATTCCACTTTTGTTTTTCAACAAGGATGTAGAAGCAATAGGTAAAGAGATGGAGCTTTATCTCCAGACGCAATCCGGAGATTTTGTGACTGATAATGATGCATCTTTGGGAATTTATGGTGCTGATGTGCCTGATCATCGTTACAAGATGCTTAAATCGAGAGTCAAACAAAAATTGCTCAATCATTTATTTTTTCTTGATTACGATGATGAAAGAATCCCCAATACCCATAAACAAGAAGAGGAGTGTTTGCGGCTGCTGCATTTTTCAAAAGTCTTGATTAATGAGGGGGAATATGAAGTTTCAGAGAAGCTCTTGAATAAAGCTTGTTATACCGCTGATGAGTCAGAGCTTACCTTTATGAAATTGTCATCCTTAGAAATGCTTAGGCGTATTCACACGGAAAATTGCCGTCCAATTCACTTTAAGAAAACCAATGAAGAAATAGCACAATTAAAAGAATTGTATAACATCGAAGATAAAGCTAAAGAAACCTTCTATTATTATAAAATTTTGTTAAGTAAATCTGGTCATTCTCGTAAAAAAAACATTGATAATGTAGAGCATGCAATAGCTCAATTAAAAAAGACTTACGAAAAGTACAAAACGTATGATATTTTTGAAAATCTTTATAAACTGGAAATGCTTTACTACCAGTTAAATGGAGATTTTGATCAGATGATCATGCTTACAGAAGAGGTTGATAAGCAATTTGAAGCAGGTAAAATTAATGCCAGGCGATTTGATGAGCGCTACAATAAATATATGAAAATATATGCGCACATGAAATCTAAAGACTATACCAACGGCATGAAATACGCCGAAAAGTTTAGCAATGATTTTTCTAAAGCGTCTCATACCTGGTTTTCTTTTATGGAAATATATTTTTTATTGGCGATGCACACCAAAGCTTATGATACAGCTTCAAGCGTTATCAGTAAGGTTATTTTCAATTCTTTTTATGATAAATTATCTAATAAGGAAAAAGAAAAATGGAATATTTATCGAGGGTATTTGTACTTTTTGTCACCAGATGATTTGCTGCTTAAAAACTACAATTATGAAAAATATTTTATGGAAATACCTGTGTTTATAAAGGATTATGCCGGGTATAATGCCGCTATTCTAATCTTGCAATTTTTGAATTATCTTAAAGAAGACAAGGTTGGATATTTAAAGAAACCCGTCGATGAACTCGGGAAATATGTTAATAAGTTTTGTGTTGACTGCTTTAGTAAGCGAACTAAAGCATTTTATAAGTTATTAAATACTATAGTGAAATGCGGTTTGGATATCAAATCCATAAAAATAAAGACCAAATATTTGTCCACTAAACTTAAAGATATTGATACGCCAGGAGATATTTACAATGAATTGGAAGTGCTTCCTTATGAGCAGCTATGGGATATCACTATCAAATACCTGAAAATAAATGAAGTGAAGGCGGAATTGTAATACATGATTTAATCGAAATATTGGCTACTATTTATGGTTTTTAGGATAATCATAAAATAGTAGCTTTCCTTTTTTAAGTCCAATTGTTTCCCAATCTTTATTATCAAAACCTACTGCATATATGCCACAGGTTGGAATGTTATCTACTTGATCTGCAGCTAGTTGATTGGCCAAAGTAGTGAGCCCGGGATTATGGCCAAAAAGCATTATTGATTGGTATTGCTGGTCAGTTTTTTTTATAAGTTGCAGTAAGTTGGTTGCGCTGGCATGATACAATTCACGCAAAGTACCAATTGGTTTTTTATATTGTATATGTTCTGCAATAATTGTTGCCGTTTTGATGGCTCTGCTTGCAGGACTGGATATAATTATATCAGGTTTAATGCTTTTGCTGGCAAGTTTTTTTCCCATCAAAGGAGCATCAAATTGGCCTCTTTGATTCAAAGGACGATCGAAGTCATCAAGATTATATTCCCAACTTGATTTGGCATGTCTTACCAGGTAAAGATATTTCATTACAATTATTATTTATGCTAAGTTACAAATAGAGATTAACAACCGTTTCTACGTCATGAATCGTTTTAATGCACGATGCCGCACACATCACAATATTTCTTCTTGCCAGGAGGCCTTTTTTTGGGTTTGCGCTTATGGCCAAAATAGGTAGGGTCAGAGTATTGAGGCTTTTTCATTTCTTTGGCTATCTTTTGGTACCTTTTAGCATTTGCCTCCATGCGCTGCTCCCATTCCTTTCTTAATCTTTCGTCATAATTAAGTCTTTTGTTTTTTTGCTTCTCGTTTTTAGAAAATAAATTTCCGATCCAGGAAAACATTCCTTTTTTTTCTTTTTTAGCAGTTTTGTTTATGTTCTCAACCTTTCCATAGGGGTTTCTGGAATTCGGATATTGATTTTTTTCTTTTTCCTGAGCCATACTTGCCAGGCTAAATAATACGCATCCAATAAAAAAAACAAATTTCTTCATAATTCAATAAATTTCCTGTTCAGCTATTCTTACTAACAGATAAATTGCCATATTATTATGATGTCAATCTCTCAATATGAAGTCTTTTTCCCATATTGGGAATAAAAGTAGCTTTTGTTATTTCCTAACCAATTGATAGTCAGCAGTATGTGGAAGTTGGCAAATGCTTTGATTAAATATTTGCATGCAGGAGCGACGTATGCATATCTTTTTGCTGGTTTAAGAGTGCGTATCGTTTGCTCCTGTATATTTTAAATTGATTTGATTGTTCTAATATATTTGTGGTTGTTTATAGTCAAAGCGAAGTCTCCAATTTTAATTAACTGCTTAGTTAGGTTTAGGGTGTTTTGGAGTTCTTCGCTTTTTTTATGTCCTGCTAATTATAATATCCGATATTGCTTATTTTGCACAAATTTTAAATAATTTTACACCTCAACAATTTAAGCTACATTAACTTTATATAGTTGGAAAATCGCATACGATGAATCAAGCAGGAGAATGAAACCAATCAAATCAGATTATTTAGTAATAGGTAGTGGGCTGGCGGGTCTTACATTTGCCCTTAAGGTTGCCCAACGAGGTACTGTAAACATCATTACCAAGAAAAAGGTAAAGGAAAGTAATACCAATTATGCTCAAGGAGGTATTGCCGCGGTATTTGGAGACGATGATAACCTTGAATTACATAAGCAGGATACTTTTATTGCTGGTGCAGGATTATGTCATGACGATGCTGTTAATGTATTGGTAAAAGAGGGGCCGGATAGAATTAAAGAACTAATTGAATGGGGTGTTCAATTTAGTAAAAATGAAGAAAAACAATATGACCTGGCCAAAGAGGGAGGTCATTCCCGAAACCGTATTTTTCATGCCAAAGATATGACTGGAGCTGAAGTTGAAAAAACTTTAATTCAGCGAGTAAAAAATCATCCGAATATTAATATTTATGAAAATCATCAGGCAATAGATCTAATTACCGAGCACCATGTATTGGGCAATTTAAGAGCTGATTTTAATATATGTTTTGGAGCCTATGTATTTGATAAAAATGAAAAGAAAGTAAGAACTTATCAAGCAGGAAATACTTTGCTTGCCACTGGTGGAGCCTCCCACGTTTATTTACACTCTACTAATCCTAAAATCGCGACCGGTGACGGCGTTTCCATGGCTTATCGTGCAGGCGCACGTATTGCAAATATGGAGTTTATCCAGTTTCATCCTACTTCGCTTTACAACCCTGGAAACAAAACATTTTTAATTACCGAAGCAATGAGAGGATTTGGTGCTGTTTTGCGTAATGCTAAAGGTAAAACCTTTATGCATCAATACGATAAAAGAGAAGAACTAGCCCCTCGTGATATTGTGGCCAGAGCCATCGATACTGAAATGAAAAAGGATGGTGACGATTGCGTGTTTTTAGACGTAACCCATTTGGAGGCAAAAGAATTGAAAAATCGTTTCCCTGGCATCTATCATCATTGTATTAAAAATCTAAATTTGGATATTACGAAGGAACAAATACCGGTAGTGCCTGCTGCTCATTACGTTTGCGGTGGAGTAATGACAGATTTAGATGGGCAAACTTCTATGAAAAACCTATATGCCAGTGGCGAATCAGCTCATACTGGAGTGCATGGAGCTAATCGGTTGGCAAGCAATAGCTTACTCGAAGCCTTGGTGTTCAGCCATCGAGCCGCTACAAAGCTTACCAGCAAATCTAAAAATCAATACAATCATGTAAATATTCCGGAATGGTATGACCAAGGTTTAGCTAACGAGGAAGAATGGGTTTTGATAAAACATAATATAAAAGAATTACAGACAATTATGTGGGACTATGTAGGCATAGTACGCTCACAAAATCATTTGCACAGAGCATTTAGCAGGATCGAGTTCTTGTATAGGGAAATTGAGGATTATTATAAAAGAACGAAGCTTTTTCCTCAGCTTATTGCGCTGCGAAATTTAACAGCCATTGCCTACTTAATTATATCTTCTGCTATAAGACGAAAAGAGAGTAGGGGATTACACTTTATGAGTGATTTTCCTCGCCCATCAGACAAGCATTTGAAAGATTCAATTATCTGATAACCAATTGTTTAAATTTTCTTGATTTTCGGCATCATCCGGTGAGAAGGTAAGTGTTATATTTTTTCTGGCTGCCGGTTTGATAAACCCTTCTTTAATTTTGCCTAATTGTTGATAAGTAATAGATATAGAATCACCTTCTGTCAGAGAAATAAGCATCGCTTCAATTTGGTGGTGATCAAGTATTTTTTCATTATTTAACTTGGTTATCAAATCACCTTGATCAATTCCCGCTTTATACAAAGGAGAATGTACTTCAGGATAATGCTGAACATATATGCCATCACTTCCTATATTTAACCGACGTTCCGATAAAAATAATTGCGGGCCAAAAGCTGGCTTCACGTTAATACCCATGGAAGCCAGGAGCATTTCAAAATCAGGTATTGTACTGTCAAAAATATGATTTTTAAAAAATTCATCAGCAAATTTTCGGTTACTGATCCCAGCTAAAGTATTTTGCAAATCACTGATGGCATAAGGGATTTCATTTTTGCCAAAGTTAACCCAGAGCGAACGCATATAATCATCTAAGCTTACCTCAAACTGCTCCCTTAATTGTAAATCTAGCGCAAGGGCAATAGCTGCACCGTATGTATAATAACTGGTATAGGTATTATAAAAGCAGGTGGCATCGCTATGGGCAGCAGCATCAACAAACGGAGCCATTTGACTCATGGCCACAGGCGAATGAAAATGAGGTCCGGCAGAAGTTAACACAGTATTGATTATATATGATATTTCTGATAAATATTTTTCAGGATCAATTATGCCAGCGCGGCAGAGGATTAAGTCAGTATAGTAAGAAGTAAACCCTTCACCAAACCACAATGCTGAACTCATGTTGGCTTTATCATAAAAAAAAGGCTGTAATGAAGCAGGTCTTAATCTTTCTACATTCCAGGCATGAAAAAACTCATGTGATACAGTGCTTATCAATCTTCTACCATTAGAAAAAATTGAACCATTACTGGACAAAATAGTAGAGTTTCGGTGCTCCATGCCATCACCACGAGCATAAGGGGCATAATTGGCAATAAAGGTATAGGTGCCAAAATCGAAAGCAGGAAATTCCCCAAAAACTTTTCTTTGCTCCAATACAATGGCTTTTATCCACGCTACATAAGTATTTATATAAACCGAGTCGTTAAGATGATGAATTGCAAACCTAAAATTAATTGGATTATCGTCTTGATCAACTTGCCACTCGATTACATCTAATTTACCAAGCAATGTAGGGCTATCCATAAAGTAATTTAAATCTGGTGCATAATAGCTGTTTCCAATTTTGGGCATCTGAGTAGCTACCTGCCAGTTTTCAGGTAAATGGTATTGTACTGTGATAGGGCTTACCTTTAAACCAGATACATAAATAAATGAAGCCGGAATATTGAGCATCGCTTGATTACCATTTATGCCAGCATAAGTGCCATCCGCGGTATTTCCCCATAGCGTGTAGCTGATTTTAACTTCTCCTCTGGCATCTTTAATTTTCCACCGGTTTATATCGGAGCGTTGAATATTCAACTTTTTTCCCGTGGCATCTTCGGCTAGCAGATTATAAATATTTTTAGCAAAATTATGTACCGCGTATCTTCCGGGGCTGCTTTGAGCCATGGTTAACAGTAAAGGTTTTTCACTTTTCCACGCTAATGTTAATTCAATAGAAGCTTCATGGTGTACTGCATTGGGAAAAGAAACGTGATAGCGAATAGTATCACTAGCATAAACTCCTTTGCAAAAGAAAAAACCTAAAAGGATAAAACTAATGTATTTCATATGATCTATTTAATAGCAATAGCGAATATAATTAATTGTTGTTAATTCTGAAATTTTGTTTCACAAAAAAACCCTCGCTACATCAATAACGAGGGATTGGGCCAAATAACAACCAGTTAAGGATACTTTTTAATTTAATTGAAAATTGATCGGAACCATCATGCGTACTGATACGGGACGTCCCCTTTGCTTACCCGGTGTCCAATTAGGCGCCTTGTTTATGGCATCTATAGCCTCTTGATCACAACCGCCGCCAATTCCTTTTACTACCTCTACGTTAGTAATAGCACCTTTTTGATCAATAATAAACTTTACAAATACTTTACCTTCTATACCCATGCGTTTAGCCCTCGATGGATAACGAATATTTTTAAATATGTGCTCCAGAAACTTTTCCGGGCCACCACCCATAAAAGTAGGTTGCGTTTCTACAAACATGAAATCAGTTGGCGAATCTTCTATTGGTTCAGGTTCTTCATAAACTAATTCCTCAATTATTTTCTCTTCGTAAATATCATTGTCAAAATCGATTTCAATATCCTCAATTATTTCTTCATCGTCTGGCAATTCAATTATTTTAGGATGCTTCACTGGCGGCGGTTTAGGCGGCTCATGCACTGTTGGTGGCACTATTACTTCCTCTGTGTATTCGTCTAGTTGATAAAAGTCGACTACGGTATCTTCTTCGTAAAATTTCCACTCAAAAGCCGTGAGTGTAAATGTAAGCGCAACTACTAATCCCAGGTTGAAAAACATTGTTTTCTTCCTGTTTAGGTCAAATTCGGGATTTTTTCTTTCTTCCATGAAATTTAATTTTTAATGAAACAATTTAACCTCATAATGCTCTTGTTTTAAAAAGTCACAAAAAGAAATATTTTTTTCTGAATTGCTTACAAAGCCACAAAGAAAATAAGGCCACAAAGGCACAAAGACACCAAGAAATGAT
>CAZQEZ010000021.1:21170-24559 GCA_964592475.1 uncultured Roseivirgaceae bacterium | reverse complement strand
AATAAGGCCACAAAGGCACAAAGACACCAAGAAATGATGCCACAAAGACACAAAGAGTCATAAAGAAATGATGCCCACAAAATGAAAACCTTCGTGCCTTAGCGCCTTCGTGGCCCTTATCAAAAAAACCTACCTCCGTGTCTTCGTGCCTTCGTGGCTATGTTCCCCCAAAAAACCTTCGTTTCTTAGCGTCTATGTAAACAATTATTATAATATTTGATTTATATCTGCTAAAACTTCAAACATGGAAAATATCATATATACCCTGCAGGATATAAACAAAATGCAGAAAATTGAAAGGTTGAATTTTATCAATACCATTACAGGTTTTAAAAGTGCCAATTTGATAGGTACTAAAAGTAAGGAAGGCATAGAAAATTTAGCAATTTTTAGCTCCGTTATTCACATGGGTTCCAATCCGCCATTACTTGGATTTATAACCCGTCCCGTACATGTGCCAAGGCATAGTTACCTCAATATTAAGCACGATGGTTATTATACCATTAATCACGTCCATGAAAATTTTATCGACAAAGCGCATCAAACATCAGCAAAATATGAACCGGAAGTATCAGAATTCGAAAAATGTAATTTCACCCCGGTATATTTGAATGATTTTCCGGCACCTTTCGTGGCAGAAAGTTTAGTTCAAATAGGTATGAAGCAAGTTGAAGAGCATGTAGTGGAATATAATGAAACCATACTGGTGATAGGAGAGGTGCAGATGATAAGGATACCTGCCACCGCTAAAAAGGCAGATGGATTTTTAGACTTAGAAAAATTAGGCACTGTAGCGATCAGCGGTTTGGACACCTACTTAAGCACTAAAAAATTAGACAGGTATAATTATGCTCGACCAGATAAAAATATTACTTCAATAATGTATGATTAATCATTTTTTTTATGCATATTTGTTGCGTAAATTTTTTTACAATCATTGAATTTGTTAACATAATGAACAGGTTTTTTTTTATTATAATTGCGGTTGTCTTTGGTTTTAGTGCTCAGGCTCAATCTAATCAAACGTTGGATATTGATTCTTTAAAGTATGAAATATTTCAAATGAAATCAGATATTCAACAAATACAATTAAATCTCAATAAAGCAAAAAAGAGATTCAACGCCGGTATAATAGTAGCCACAGTTGGTTATTCTGTTACTATTGCGGGCGGTTTGATTTTAGGCCAGAACGCGGACTTAGGGAATACCTTGTTATGGACTGGAGGAGCGATAGGGGTAGGAGGTACTTTCTTATTAATGCAGGGTTTTAAATTTATAGGAAATGCAGGAAAGCCTGTATCAGGTGGGCCACCGTATTAAAGGTTTAGCCATCTTTTAAATTCATTTACTCGTTCGCGGCTTACGATCAGGTCATGTTCGCTGCCTTTATTTAGGTGCACTTTCAATCGGCTATTAAAATAAGGATTTACTTCTTTTATGGCATCTATTTTTATTAAAAACTTTCTGTTAATTCTAAAAAAACACTCCGGATCCAACAATTTATTTTCCAATTCTTCCAGGGTGTGATCAATTATGTATTTTCTATTATTTTCAGCAAGCACTAAATAAATAGTTTTACCATCTGCATAAAAATATCCGATATCATCTACCAGCTTAAACTGAATGTGATCTCCATATTTTGTAATAAATCTCTTCTTATAGCTAGGAGATTGATTGTTTACGCCCTTTATTAATTCCTGAATTAGATCAGGACTTGCCGAAAGACTATTTTTTCTGTCCCAGAATAGTTTTTTGTATTTGTTAATTGCAACTGTAAGCTCCTGAAAGTCAATTGGTTTTAAAAGATAGTCAATGCTATTCAGCTTAAAGGCTCGTAAAGCGAATTGATCATATGCGGTAGTAAAGATTACTGGGTTAGGAACTTCCATATAATTAAATACTTCAAAGCTACTACCGTCAGACAATTGTATATCTAGAAAAAGTAAGTCAATTTCAATATTCTGATTTAATATTTTTATGGTCGCTTCTACCGAGTCCAGGCAATTGATTATATTGATGTTTTCATCATATTTTTTTATAAGATAATGTAATCTTTCTTGGGCCAACTCTTCATCTTCTACAATAAGAACATTCATTATTTTGCAATTTTTATCAAGGGTATTTTAACTGTAAAAAAGTCTTCTGCTTTGGTTATTTCTACAGATTGATTGCTTAAAAAATTATATCTGTTAATGATATTTGATAATCCTGTTTTTGTACTTTCTTTTTGATTGGGTTTAGGTTGTGAATTATTTTTTATAATTATAAAACCATCAATGGTTGTCATTTCTATCTTCAATGGATTTTTTTGGGATACAATATTATGCTTTATTGCATTTTCTAGTAATAGTTGAAGTGTAGCAGGTGCTACATAATATTGATAATCGGCTTCTTGTATATAGTTTGTAATATTAAGATTATTCTTAAAACGAATATTTAGTAAATAAATATAAGAATTTATAAAATTGAGCTCATCAACCAATCTTATTACTTTTTTATCTTGATTGTTAATTAAATATCTATAAACTTTTGCCAGCTGTTGAATAAATTGGTCAGCTTCTTCGGCATTTTTATACACTAGCGTGCTCAAGACATTTAAACTATTGAAGAGGAAATGTGGATTGATTTGGTTACGTAATGCTTCAAATTGCGCTTCTATGCTTTTCTTTTTAAACTCTTCGGCCTGGAGCTGATTTTCCTTGCTTAAACTTAAAAAATAAGCAATCGCGTTGATTGAATTGAGAAATAAATTAATTCTGAAACTAAAACCTAATAATAACTTAATATGGAACCATAGCGGAGAGATTTGCCAATTAAATAATTTTATAAATAGCACGGGGATGATTGTAACTATTACCACATTTACCAGGCTGAGCAAAAATAAAATCAGCAATGGTTGATAATGCTTATTAAAATGATGTTTCTTGGTTTCCAGCTTTTTTTGAAGGAATCGGTTGCCTTCCCAAACCAGGGTTACTACAAAAAGTAATACCACCAGAAGTTTATAGCCCTTCACATCCAGATTCTGCAATAAGCTATCAGCACCTGTAAATATTATATTGAAATAGGAATATACTCCCAGTAAAACTATATAGATATACCTGTACTTAACACTGAACATATATTTAAATCAACATGGAAAATGAATTAGTGCTTAGGCTTTAAAGTTATTTAATATTTTTAACATAAAGAATAAATGGCCTGACAAACCTGCCAGACCATTTAATGAACAACAACATCAGATCAAAAATTTATAGCGCTGGTATTAATACTTTATCAATCGTGTGTATAACACCATTGGTGGCTAATACATTGATCAACCCTGCATCGTCACCGGGTACTATATTGGCAGGATCATCATCAGTCGTGGCATCTTGTATGGTAAGAGC
>CAZQEZ010000021.1:18120-21070 GCA_964592475.1 uncultured Roseivirgaceae bacterium | reverse complement strand
CGGGTACTATATTGGCAGGATCATCATCAGTCGTGGCATCTTGTATGGTAAGAGCGTCAATGGTAATTACCCTAGCAGGATCACCAAATAAGGTTGGCACGTCACCATCAGCCAGGTCAGTTGAGAACACTGCATCACCTACCACGTGGTATAATATTACATCTCTTATTTGCTCCGGAGTAAGAGTTGAAGTTATCGAACTTATATCGGCAAAGGCAGCATCGGTTGGGGCAAATACTGTCACTTCTTGGGCCGGGTCAGATAAGAATTCTATTAAAGAAGTTCCGTCAGGAAGATTAGCAGCTTGGCCAAGTAAAGTCAATAGCGTAGTGAACTCACCGGCACCACCATCTGCCAGCTCAGTTACTCTCCCAGCAATGGTTTGAGTAGGTGGTATCAAAGTCCTGTCGATCACATGAACTACACCATTGCTACCTGAAATATCAGGTGCAGTAACCTGAGTTCTACCATTGATGAATAAATCATTTCCTACCACACTAAAAAAGACTTCTTGACCATTTACGGTTTCTGCTTGGGCTGGGTCTAATCCTAAAACATCAGCTGCTTCGAATGTTCCATCGATCAAATGATAGGTAAGTACACTCTCCACAATGTCAGCAACTGCACTTAAGTCAGTAATTCCGGCAGCTGTAAAGGCTTCGTTGGTAGGAGCAAAAAGAGTTAAACCATTTTCAGAAGGTCCATTGCTAAGTAATGTTTCTAAAATTGAAGCGTCAGCAGCATTAACTGCAGCAATCAACGTAGTAAAATTGTTATTAAAATAAGCCGGAGCTACAATAGTACCTACGATAGGCTTAATTGATGGTGGCACCAATACTTTATCTATTACATGTACAATTCCACTTTGAGTTTCTACGTCGGCAGTAGTAACATCTGCATCATCACTGGCAGGGTTTAAAGTAACAGTACCTCCACTTACCGTGATGGTCAGCGTTTCACCACCTAAAGTTGCAACATCTTGATTAGGCTGTAAATCACCGGATGCAATTGCAGCACCCGCGTCCACCACATGATATTGCAGAACTTCTACCAAAACATCCTGTGGAATATCTTCTAGACTTGTTTGTCCAATTGCATTCAAAAATGCAGTGAATGCAGCGTTGGTAGGTGCAAAAATGGTCAAATTCTCATCTGCTGCTAAAGCTGAAGCCAGGTTTGCTTCAGTCAATGCTGCCACCAAAGTAGTTAAACCTGCGTCATTTGCGGCAGCAACTAAACCAGGATCAGCAACAACTGGTGGTGGATCATCATCATCACCGCAACTTGCAATGAATATAATAGCACTAAATAAAACAGATATTTTTAATAAATCTGCTAGTCGTTTAAAAATAAATTCTCTTTTCATGTTTTTAATTTATTTGGTTTCAAATATAAACTTTGGTAGTATAAACTATTATTGATAGATGTGATAAAAGCTTTACCTCTCAGCAGTATAAATCTAGTATTGAATTGTAGTAAACATGGTATGAATTGTTAAGCTGGTTATTGCTGCTAATAGCATAAGCAATTATAATAACAGAGATTATGTAAATTGAGCATAAGCTAAAAAAATCAATTGATAAATCCATAACAATTACTTACCATCACCTTTTTTTAGTATCGGATAATCTTTAACTTTGATGCCTTATGGAAATAACTAGAAAAAGAAGAAGGCTTTCGGCACAAGAATATGTTGATGGAATACTTGAAGGCAACAGGGTAATACTAAGTAAAGCCATAAGTGTATTAGAAAGCTTTCTGCCCAGCGATAATGAGCTAGCCGAGAAAATACTGGAAAAAGTAGTACCGGAAGCAGGAAAATCAATACGTGTAGGAATTACTGGTGTGCCTGGTGTAGGTAAAAGCACCTTTATTGAAGCATTTGGTAAGCACATTACTTCTCTAAACAAAAAGCTAGCGGTTTTGACGGTGGATCCAAGTAGTCAGCGATCGAAAGGGAGTATCTTAGGCGATAAAACCAGAATGGTAGATCTGTCTACAGATCCCCTGGCCTACATTCGACCTTCTGCTTCCGGCTCAGCATTGGGAGGTGTAAGTAATAAAACACGGGAATCAATGCTGCTGTGTGAAGCGGCTGGTTATGAAGTTGTTTTTATAGAAACAGTAGGAGTAGGGCAATCGGAAACTACCGTTTATGGTATGGTTGATTTTTTTCTATTATTGATGTTGGCAGGGGCTGGCGACGAACTGCAAGGTATTAAAAAAGGTATAATGGAGATGGCCGATGCTATAGCCATTACCAAAGCAGATGGCGACAACTTTAAGCATGCCCAAAGAGCCAAAATGGAATATCAAAATGCCCTGCATCTATTTCCGCTACCTGCTACTGGCTGGAATCCCCGGGTGCTTACCTGTTCGGCAGTTGAGAAAAAGGGGTTGAGAGCTATTTGGAACACCATTGAAGATCATCATCAGAAGATGTTTAGTAAAGATTTTTTTGAAAGAAAACGTCAAATGCAAAATATTGACTGGATGCATGAAACCATTAGGCATATACTAGAGCGTAATTTTTATACTGACCAAAATATTAAAAGTAAAATAAATGATGTTGAATTAAAAGTTGCCAATCAGCAGGTGGCGGCTACTTTAGCTGCTAAACAATTATTAGATCAATATCAAAACGGAAATAGTTAACCCATTCCAATAATGCAAATAATTATAATTTGACGAATTTGTCATTTCTTTTCTATATACACCAGTAAAGTGCAATTTATCAAATGTTAAAATTAGGTTACATTGCTAGTATCTGACGGTTTGTTATACAGCTTATTGCTATTTATAGTAATTTAAAACCTGAAAATTAATTATGGCAATGTATTTCAATAAATTCGGTGTAATAATGGTCGATCACAAATATTAAAAATTGTTAAAAAACTAAGGCTTTATTGGAATTATAAAATATTCAAAAATTCAAAATAAATTATTAATG
>CAZQEZ010000021.1:0-18110 GCA_964592475.1 uncultured Roseivirgaceae bacterium | reverse complement strand
TATTCTAATGGTTAAATTGTAAATAATCATATAAATTTTATACTTATTATTGAACCTTATATTTTGTTAAGATGTTGTCTGATTACTATTATTTTAACCCAGTATGTATTCACATTTTAATTTTTTTAGCTATGAACACTATCAGATATCATCAACACCAACTCATTATCAATTATCTATTCATGAAGGTAAACAGTAAAATTTCTAATTTACATATCGATGATTTGAAAAACTTCCTTGATGAAAAAGGATGGAAAATATACGACATAAATACCATGGTCAAAGACATAAAAGTATGGCAAGATGAAAAGAAATCCGTACTTGCTTAAGTAAAACCCCATTATTTTGTTTGGATACTATTGTGGATTTTGACGACCATCTTAATCAGGAATATGGCGTAAAAGGGAACTCATTATTTTTTTCAGAATACTTTTCTCTTACTAACTGGCCAATGTTAATCAATCCCCTCTTTTGCATAGAAAGTAGCTCTAATATCACCTATTTGAGTATTATGTTCCCAAATTACCGCCATTCTTTTTAAAAATTTTATCAAAACATTGTTTGAAAAATAACTTTTAAAAAGGAAATTTAAATTGAAGAATTTTAAGATTGATATACTATTGACAATTGCTAGCTAATGTATAAGCTACAAGAAAGTTGATTTTTGACAAGCTTTCGCAAACTAATTGAAAGTAGTAGAAATAAAAAGCTACTTTATGGCTGTAGCATTACTTTCTTTTGGGTGGTCCCTTTACTGGTAGATATTCTAAAAATATAAATGCCTGGAGGTGAGTTAAATTCAACAACATTGTTTTGATGGTTTATATTTATTCTTTGGCCTTGTAAATTAAGCACTTCTATGTTCAAAATTGGTGACCTGCTATCTACCATAAACCTGCCCTTACCAGGATTTGGATAGATAATGATGGAGGTTTGATCAGTTACAGGTTTTTTACTTGAAGTAATAGTTGCCGGGCCAAGTACCGGCCTCATCATCATACTTCCTTTTTTTACTTGAAAGTTTTTTTCCCAATTACCAGAGGCATCTACAGAAAAAAATAAATTTTCATGACTATCGGTATTAGCGTCCAGGCCTATGGCTACATAGTTGTCTATTTGCTGTTGATATCCGATGTAAAAAGTGTCCTCTACTACAGCAAAACCAGAAAAATTAAAGCGTTGAAATTCATTTAACCCGGCAGTGTGACCCAAAGGAAAAATTTGACTAAATAATACCGACTGCGGGTTGTTTTCTAAGCTGGACAACACGAAGAATCGCATCGATAGCGCGTTGGAATTATTAAAATAGTTTGGCAAATAAATATCAATGCCAGTGATGGTATCAGGCTCCGGTAGTACATATTTATAAGCAACCCTGCCATTTTTTTTATCAATGCCCATGGCAAACTCTGCACTTCCATCATCATAGGCATAAAAATCACTAATGGTATGAAAGTTTCTGATCGTATCGTTTTGTTTTAGGTTCCTGCCGATATTAGTGGCATCTTCTGTATCAATATAAGTGAGTGTTCTTAATTTGAAAGTATCTCTTGAGCCAATATATGGTGCTAAAGAGGTATAATCAAATTTGCCACCAGTTAGGTCACGCCTTTCAAGTTCCTGAGGTAAATTAGGTTGATTTATGCCAATCTCTGAATTTACAGTATCAAGATTAGTATAAGTTGTCTGATCTTTTAAGTCAACGGTGATCCAATAGGCATGAGATTGATTAGGTTCATTACTTAAGTTTTTGTAGCCAAATGATATATTTTCTGTCAGCTGGTCCCCATACTGCATCAGATGGTGGATGGGAACGGAGTAATAATCTTTAAATAACGATGTAGGACGAGAATATAATGCACGATCAAAATAGGTTGTGTCAGCTGCCGTTCTGCCTTTGTCTAAATAGATATAATCCAGCAGCCAGGTGTCATAGCTAAAAGAAGTATTGCCAAATACCTGAAAACGTAATTGAAAGTTGGCATGAAAAAATGTAATAGAATCGCCAAAGCCAATTAAATCTCTAATTTGAATTGGTTTTATTTGCCTAAATTCCGTCACCTTCAACATATCACCTTTTTTAGACCAAATGGTATGCCATCGATCATTACTTGCTTTAAATTGCACTCTTATAGAGTCTTCTATTTCCGGTTTGTCTCCCAACCCTTGCGGCTGATAATAAAAACTCAGGTAAACACTGCTTCTTTCCGCTTCAGGTACTGCTTCAAGATCTATGGACCGTGAAATCATCTCGTCTCCCAATCCTTTATCGGAAATTTTATTAGAATAGGGTTGACCGGAAATATTAATTCCATCCATGACGGCTACATTTATTGTAGGTGGTAGCACACCGTAGGAGTCGCTGATTAAAATTTGCCCATTGTCTACCCATTTTGCAGTATCTACCAAATTGTAAGAATTTGAGAAATCATCCCAAAAAGGTAGCTGCAAAGGTTCTCCCTCCATGGTTCGGGCTTGATTTAAAGGCTGGGTTGTTGGCTCAGCTTTTGGCGGAATATAATCAGGAACGTAGTTTAGCTGAGCATGAGCTATACTATTTAGTAGCAAAAAAAAGATGAATAAAAACAGTTGTTTATTGTCCTGAATCATACGATCTGTAAGCATCTTGATCTACACTTAACGTATCAGCTTCGCTTAAATTGCCAATCCATAAATCTACAAGTTGACCACTTCTTACCTCTGTACCTGCTTCAGGGTTTTGTTCCATGATCAAACCAGTAAACTCAATATCCGCGTCTTTATTTAAGATACTTCCAATTTGCAGTCGTAAACCTAATACGTACACTTTTGCATCTTCATATTCCATAGCAATAAGGTCAGGCATATCAAAAGCCTGAGGACCATAACCATCACCCACTACCAGGTCAATTTTTGCACCTTGAGGCACAAAATCCCCTTGTTTTATAGGTTCACCTTTGTACATTTGCTTCAGCACGGCATTTTGAGCCAAGTCGGGTACATAATCTATTTCACCTATTTTTAATCCCATGTCCCGTAGTGTGTTTTCAGCATTTACCAGTGAGCGTTCGTTAAGATTAGGCATGCTTACCAAAGGCGGCTTGCGTGCATTAAGAGTAATGTATACTTTTCTATTGATTTTAACTTGTGAACCGGCTTTTGGATGTTGATTTAAAATAGTAAGCGCGGGATATTTTTCGTCAAAGCTCGAATCACTACGTACTTGATATCTTAAATCTCGTGATGTCAAAAATTCATCTATTTCTTCATACGACATTCCAACCAGGTTGGGCAAAGTAATGGTTTCGCCATGGTTAGTGGTGCTTGGTAAATAAGCATAGAAGAAAATAATCAACAATATAATGATGATTCCGATAATAATGCCCAGGTGAATTAGGTATTCTTTGATGTTAGATGTTCTTAATTTCATGTCTTGCTAAATAATATCTGGCAGCAAATATATTTCATTTAATCAAATTTCACCAAATACGTATCAAATCTAAAAATCGTATGGAGTGATATTTTTTCCTTAAACTAAATTTAAGTCAGATTATTTTACCGAATTTTAAGCATCAGTTTTTAGTAAGCAACGTCTCCTTATTTCCGTTAGTGAAATTTAATTCTTCACCAAATTTTCTCCAATAAAACACATGAAATAAATTTGATTCTCGTTATTGGCGTATGAACAGGAAAATTTTATTCATTATTATATCGTTTACCGGCCAATTTGATATTTTGGCTCAAGATATAGTACAAACCTGGTACGACTCTGGTAAAACTATTTTGAGAGAAAAGTATTTGATTCTCGATGGTGATAGCAGTAAAATCGATGGAGAATATTTACGATATCATCAAGATGGCTCTTTGGCTACTCAAGGCATTTTTGAAAAAGGAATTAAGAAAGGAGTATTCACAGAATATTATCCCAATGGACAGGTTTCCCGCACAATGATATTTGAAAATGACCTACGTGATGGTCCGGTAAAAGCCTTCGATCAGGAAGGTATACTATTACAAGAAGCTTCATTTCAGCAAGATACTTTGCATGGTACGCTTACTATATATTTTCCTGATGGTAAATTAAAAAGCGTTTCAGAATTCAAAAAAGGTATGCCCGATGGGATGGTTAAAGAATATTATTCCAATGGAAATTTAAAACAAACCATTGCATATGAAAATGGTAAACCTAATGGTATTACCAAAACCTTTTATGAAAATGAAAAAGTACATACCGAAGCCAATTTTATTAATGGAGAGCTCAATGGCTATTTTAAAACTTACTACCGGAATGGTCAGCTAGAAACGGAATACGCTAATCAAAAAGGGAATAAGAACGGAAAGTTTAACACTTATAACCCACACGGCCAATTGATTTTGGTTGGTAGTTATTTAAATGGCCATTTAGAAGGTGAAAATACCGGATATTACGACGATGGCAGTTTAAAGCATGAGTTTTATTATGAAAACGGAAAAAAAACCGGGCTTAATCAAGAATATCATCCCAACGGTGAATTGAAGAGCAAGATAAGATACAGTAATGAAGAATTGGATCAGAATATTAAGACTTTCTTTAACAATGGAAAATTGGCTACCCAACAACAATTAACGGCGGGCCAGCCCTCTGGAAAATGGATCGAATACCATCGTAATGGAGAAGAAAAAGTCATTTCTATTTATGTAAATGGAAGATTGCAAGGAGAGCAAATTACCAAAAATGATAAAGGTAAGGTGATAAAAATAGCGCCATATGTAAATGGTATACTTAAAGGTATTGTAAAAGAATATGATGCTGAAGGTAATATACTCAATGAAACAACGTACAGCAGTAATAAGAAGCATGGCAAATTTATGTCTTATCATCCCAATGGTACAATTGCCGAGCAGGGGCAATTTGCCGGCGATAAAAGAGGCGGTATTTGGAAAAAATACGATCTGTCGGGTAAGTTAATAAAATCTGAAGAATACAGAAATGGGAAAATATTAATAAAAACAAACCAATAAATTTTTTTTACTCTAGTTTTGCACCTTTATAAAAATTAGAAAGGTTATTTTTTGATGATGGCAATTCAGGAAACCGACTATACATTGCCTGGCCAAACCAGGTTTTATCAAGGAAAAGTAAGAGATGTTTACGAACTGGCAGATAAGCTGGTAATGGTTGCTACTGATCGTATTTCAGCTTTTGATGTGGTATTGCCGCGTGCCATACCCTACAAAGGGCAGGTGCTCAATCAGATTGCAGCTAAATTTTTAGAAGCTACTGCCGATCTGGTACCCAATTGGGTGATCAATGTACCTGACCCCAATGTAACCATAGGTCATAAATGTAAAACATATCCTGTAGAAATGGTGGTAAGAGGCTATATGGCCGGGCATGCCTGGCGTGAATATAAAGAAGGAAAACGAACCCTCTGTGGTGTAGCCTTACCAGAAGGGCTACGAGAAAATGACAAGCTACCTGAGCCGATAATTACTCCCACCACCAAAGCTTCCAGTGGTCATGATCAGGATATTTCACGAGAAGAAATAATTGAGCAGGGATTGGTGTCAAAGAATGAATACGAGCAGCTGGAATATTATTCTCTTCAATTATTTGAAAGAGGTACTAGCATGGCCAAAGCGCAAGACCTAATACTGGTGGATACTAAATATGAGTTTGGTCAAAAAGACGGTCGTGTTCTGCTGATCGATGAAATTCATACACCTGACTCTTCCCGGTATTTTTACCGGCAAGGGTATGCCGAGCGACAAGCAAAAGGGGAGCCTCAGAAGCAATTGAGCAAAGAGTTTGTACGGCAATGGCTCATAGCAAACGGATTTCAAGGAAAAGACGGACAGTCAGTGCCAGAAATGACCGATGATGTAATTGCCTCAATTAGCGACAGATATATAGAGCTATTTGAAAAAATTACCGGTAGTAAATTTGTAAAAGATAGTTCTGCAGATATGAATAGCAGAATCTACCAAAACATAATAAAGTTAATATAAGTTGTAATCTTCACCCAAACAAAATAGTTGATATGAAATTTTCATCTGACAAACAGGAAAAATACTTATTACTCACCATAGAAGAAGAAAAATTAGATACTACTATAGCGCCTGATTTAAAATCGGAATTTGTGACTGCAAGCGCCGAGGGAGTACCTAACATGATTGTAAATTTAGGAAATGTAAAATACATAGATTCTTCGGGCTTGAGTGCATTATTAGTAGGTAACAGGGTATTTTCTGATAGCAATGGAGCTTTTATCCTTGCTAAACCTACTGAGCATGTGATGAAGCTTATAAAGATATCTCAATTAGATAATGTATTAAACATTTTACCTACCTCGGAGGAAGCAGTAGATGCGGTTTTTATGCATGAGTTAGAAAGAGACTTTAAGCAAGATGGTGAAGCTGAAGATTAATTTCCTTACTGAAATATAGCGCTTTGACATTTATACTTAAAATATTAGGTTCAAATTCTGCTGCTCCGGCTCATAATAGACATCAAACTTCTCAATTGCTTAATGTTCAAAATCAATTGTTTTTGATTGATTGTGGTGAAGGAACGCAACTACAACTGGCAAAATATCATATAAAAATTAATCGCATCAACAATATTTTTATTAGTCATTTGCATGGCGATCATTTTTTTGGTTTGATGGGATTGATTTCTACTATGCACTTATTTGGCAGGCATAAGAAGTTGAATATTTTTGGGCCTCCCGGTTTAGCCGAAATCATTACTTTGCAATTGCGCTATTCGGAATCCAATCTTAATTTTAAGATCAACATGCATGAATTGCAAAATATAGCGCCCGCTATTATATTTGAAAATGATTTCATGACAGTTGAAAATATTCCACTTTCTCACAGGGTATTTTGCAATGGATTTTTATTTAAGGAAAAGCCAAAGCCGCGCAAGATAAATAAGGAATTGCTGCCCACAGATTTTTCACTTAAAAACATCGTAAAATTAAAAAAGGGCGAAGATATTGTAGACGATAGCGGAAATTTGTTGTATAAAAATGAAACACTGACACTGCCTCCTAAAAAATCGCACAGCTATGCTTATTGCTCAGACACAAAGTATAAAGAAGAAATTTTACCTCAAATAAATCAGGTAAATTTACTTTATCATGAATCTACATTTATGAGTGATATGCTTGAAAGAGCGGAACAAACTTTTCATTCCACCGCGCATCAGGCAGCTATTATAGCCAATAAAGCCCAGGCAGGTCAGTTAATTTTAGGACATTATTCTGTACGATACAAAGATTTAACACCTCTGCTGAAAGAAGCACAGGCAGTTTTTCCAAATACAGTTTTAGGAAAAGAGGGAGAAGATATAGTTTTAGCAAAATAAAACTTAAAATGCAGCAATCCACATTTGAAAATAAGAAAACCAATCTTTTTTTAATTTTAAGCGGAATATTTTTAACCAATGCCATATTGGCCGAAATGATTGGTGTTAAGCTTTTTTCACTAGAAGGAACAGTAGGATTACCTCCAGCCGAAATCCCCATACTAGGTTATACCCTGGATTTCAGCCTTACCGCGGGTGTAGTAATATGGCCGGTAGTTTTTATTACAACCGATGTGATCAATGAATACTTTGGCAAAGAGGGAGTAAAAAAAATTAGTTTTATAACAGTAGGATTAATCGCCTACGCTTTTGTAGTGATTTGGATAGTTACAGAATTACCTCCCGCGCAATTTTGGCTAGATGTAAACAGGCAAGGTGACCGGCCTGATTTTAATATTGACTATGCTTTTGGCAAAGTGTTTCGGCAAGGCCTTGGAATCATTGTAGGTTCTTTGGTGGCCTTTTTAATAGCTCAATTACTTGATGTTTATGTCTTTCAAAAGTTGAGGCATATAACGAAAGGAAAGATGATTTGGCTGCGGGCTACAGGATCTACTTTAATTTCCCAGCTGGTGGACAGTTTTGTTGTATTGGTAATTGCCTTTTATGTATTTGGTAATTGGCCCATTGTGCAGGTGTTGGCTGTAAGTGTCAAAAATTATATTTATAAATTTGCGATAGCCATCCTGATTACACCCCTTATCTATTTAGCCCATTACCTTATCGACAGGTATTTGGGTAAAGAGCAAGCCGATTTATTAACGGATAAAGCTAGTCAAAATCGGTCCTTTTTTTAATTTAATGTAACTTTTTATGGTTTCAGCTGTATATTATATAAGTATATATAATTTTTTTTAACTACAAAAACAGCTTAAAACATGAAAATGGTAAAAGATAATTCATTAGGAAACCTTATTGACAACTATTCTACTTTGTTGAAATATAAGATGGGAATTGAAAAGCCAAAAAAGAAAAAGAATAACACTGCCTTGATAATTGCATTAGCTAGTGCTGCCTTGGCAGCTGTAGGTAGTGTATTATTGCTTACCGGTAAAGATGGTAAGAAAAATAGAGAATGGCTTTCTTTGCAGGCTAAAAACGTATCAGACAAAACAGCCAATGGAATAAATGAAAGCATTAGTTACCTTAACGATGTTACAAAAAAACAAATTAAGGAAGTATCTGAATAATTTTCATTGAAAAATGATTTCAGCTTCTTTTAAAGGAGCTGAATCATTTTTTTGTTACTTCTAATTCAATCAAATCACCTCTTTCAGTTATTAACCTTCACTGATTTACACTGCCTCTTCAAGCGCTTCTCTCGTTGAAACTAAATTATAAAATGCTTCAGGTTCAGGGTTATTCCTATATATTTACCCCTTTTATACTAGTGTAAATTGTAATCTCAGTAGGATTTCTTTTTTATAATCTGGGTAAAAAACTTATATTTTAAATAATACGGTATACTTATTGTAAATACAAATTTAATTCAAGTTTTATCTAGCGTTAAAAAGTTATAATTTTGAAGCATGAAAAACATATTGTTCCTTCTACTAATCTTAATAGCCGAATCTACATTATGGGCACAACCTGTTGATTTGAAAAAGGAAAAAATATCAGATGATATTTCAATAGAAATGCCTAAAAGTTTTACTCCGCTGAGCAGCCAAGAGGTTAATCAAAAATATATTTCTTACAGGAAACCTTTGGCCTTGTACGGCGATGAGGCCAGGGTGGTAGACTTTGGTGTAAATGTATCATTTACGAATTGGGGTAATGAAGATTTATCACTCATGAAACAATTTTTCAAGTCGAGTATACTTAACTTATACGATACGGTTCAGATGATCAATGAAAGTATGGAAGAGATCAATGGCGTCAAATATGCGGTTTTTGAATTTGTTTCATCAGTAAGAGGAGAAGAAAACTCTTTTGTAAACAATGACGCCATTAATAAGTATACCTATTTGCAATATGCATTAGTTAATGGTAAAACATTATTATTTAATTTATCTTGTCCGGCTAGAGCAAGAAATAAGTGGGCTCCCGTGGCTCGTGAAATGATGCATAGTATTAAGATCAAAAAATCTTTTTAATCTTATGAGTTTATCTGTGCATTCCGATGAACATTTTATGCAACAAGCATTGCATCAAGCTCAAATAGCTTATGAAAAAGGAGAAGTGCCTGTGGGTGCGGTAGTAGTTTGTAAAAATAAGATTATTGCGAAAGCTTACAACCAAACAGAAACACTGGCAGATCCTACTGCACATGCCGAGATGATAGCCCTTACTTCGGCTACAAGTTATTTGGGTGGAAAATATTTAAGTGAATGCACCCTTTACGTAACGCTCGAGCCATGTACCATGTGTGGCGGAGCTTTGTACTGGGCTCATATTGGAAAATTAGTATATGGCTCCTCAGATGAAAAAAAAGGATTTAATCGATTGAGTGAAAACATATTACACCCCAAAACAGTTATAAAATCAGGTATTATGAATGTCGAATGCAAGCAACTACTCGACATTTTTTTTCACAATCTTAGAGATTAAATTTTTATTGTAAACACTTAAATTTTACTAAAATTATGGCATTTGAATTACCTGCGTTGCCGTACGCGAGCAACGCCCTGGAACCTCATATTGACGCAAGAACCATGGAAATTCACCATGGAAAACATCATGGCGGTTACGTAAATAAGTTAAATGGTGCAGTATCTGGTACTGATGCTGAAGGCAAGTCGTTGGAAGAATTAATGGAAAATGTGAGTAAATACCCTGGCGCAGTAAGGAATAACGGCGGCGGTCATTTTAATCACTCATTATTTTGGACAATATTGTCACCAAATGGAGGCGGTAGTCCTTCAGGGGCTTTAGCAGAGGCAATTGACAAAAAGTTTGGTTCTTTTGATAAGTTTAAAGAGGAGTTTTCTTCAGCTGCAGCCACCCGTTTTGGCTCTGGCTGGGCTTGGTTAGTGGTTACAGGCAGTGGAGAATTAGAAGTTTGCTCTACTCCAAATCAGGACAATCCGGTGATGGATATTGCAGAATGCAAAGGAACACCTATATTAGGACTCGATGTGTGGGAGCACGCCTATTACTTAAAATATCAAAACTTGAGACCAGAATATGTGAAGGCTTTCTGGAGTGTAATAAATTGGGAAGAAGTAGAAAAAAGATATGAAAGCGCAAAGTAAGCTTTTAATTAGTAATCATAAAAAAACCTGTCATGAGCTGACAGGTTTTTTTATGCATTTTCAGGCAGGTGTAATAAATTTATACGATTTATTTTATTTATACTTTAATTGCACATATGCCATTCACCAATAATCATTCATAAAAAATTTCCCGTTTAACTGTTTGATCCTCAAATGATTAATCCGTTTAATGTGCGACTTATTCAATAAAAAATTGCATATTTCAAGGAAAAACTAAAACTATTTTGTAATTTTGCATATAAAAGTATATTCTTAATAGGTAAATATAGGTTACCTTTTCATTCTATTTGGAATATATCGACATGTAAGAAATTAAGCTTTTTTAAAATATTTAAGTTTTATGAATAGTTTTAGTGGTTGTATAGTTCGTTTTATCGTCTTTTTAATTTTAATTTTACCAATAGGGTTTAACTTTTTGTTGTTTACTGAAAATGAGGCAGTTGCAAAAGATTATAATAAATATGATTCCAATATAGAAGTATTTAACTACAATTTAGATTTTGAAGCAACACGCTCATTATCAAGTACTTTAAACAAAAGTGCTGTCCTTTTTTCAGGTATTGATTTGGAAATGAAGCAAATCAATGTAAACTATAAAAAAGTTGCAATTAAGGATCAATTCAAATTGAATTATCATATTGAAAATGTAAATGGCAGTTATAAAGGATCTGCATATATGGGAGTTTATTTTTCCAAAGATCAAATACTTGACAATTCCGACATAAATGTGAAATACGTTAATCTTGATATTGATAAAAAAAATATTTCAGGTAATATATATTTAAATGTGCCTAGCATACCCGAGGGAGATTATTACTTGCTTGCTAAAATTGATGATCAATGGGGGTCTTCGGCGATAAATGAGGTAAATGAAAATAATAACGTATCCTCTTTAAATAAACCGATGGAAATTATTTCAAACCCAAACGATATTAAAGCAGAGATTACCAACGTAAGTGCCGATTATAATTACCTTGTGGTTAATTATACGCTATCAAATTTAACAGAATATGGAGTTGGTGCCTGGGATGCTAAAATATACCTGTCTTCAGATCAATTAATTGATGAGGAGGATAGAGTAGTGGCAAGTTTAAACAAAAATGAAATTGAAACATATATTCATCCGCACAGTAGTTTAGGTTTACATATCAATGAAGTTTACCTTTTCCCTTCTGAATATTTACCTTCGGGGGAGCATTACATAATTTTTGAATTTAACACGAGCCGCTCCCTACCTGAGGTCAATTTCGATAATAACATTGCAATAAGTAATAAATTTTCAATAGATCCTTATTCTTTATCACTCAAAATAGAAGAAGTGAAGACGAATGATGAAATTTTATCATCAGATGATAAAATACCTTTTACGATCTATTGGAAAAATGATGGATCTAATGATATTGACGGCTTGTACTTCGATCTAAAAACTGAAGTTACTCAGGATGGAAATTCTAAAGAATACTTAAAGCAGCAATGGGTATGGCTGGCCGAAAGCGAGTCAGAATCAATCGATGTTGAAATCGATATGCCATCATGGATAAGTGGTGGTGATGCCAAAGTTACATTTAGTTCCGATTACACCAACATATTTGAAAAAAATATCTCAATTATTCCTGCTTTTCTGCCAGCTACTATTAATTTGGAAAATCTTAGTCAGGTGTATGATGGATCCGAAAAAGAAGTAAGTTATAATACTAACCCTGCTGGTTTAGAGGTAAAAGTAACCTATAATAAAAGCAATGATCTACCGATAGCTGCTGGTAAATACGACGTTTTTGCTGAAATAGAAGATAGCGAATATGAAGGAGAAGCCAATGCTACCTTAGAAATTACTAAGGCAACGGCATCGATACAGTTTGCTTCTAACAGTGTAAAATATGATGGAAGCCCAAAACAAATTGAAGTAACAACACAACCTGAAAATTTAGATTATGTAATTACGTACAACAATCAAGAAGACTTACCAGTCGATGCAGGTGAATATGTGGTAAATGTAGAAATCACTGATGAGAATTATCAAGGTACTGCGACTACTGAATTTAACATTTTACCTAAAGATGTTTCAGTTTCTTTTGCCGGTTTAGAACATACTTATGATGGTGAAACTAAATCTGCAAATATTTCTACAACACCTGAAGACTTGGATTTTACCATATTTTATTATGATGAAGATACCATAGAAAGTACTCCAAATAATGCAGGTAGCTATTTAGTAAAGGTAGTTAGCAATGAAAGTAATTATGTTTTTACTGCATGGTCTACCATGACTATTTATAAAGCAGATGTTCAATTTACGATTGCTTCAGCTCCTTCCGATTATGATGGTAGCATAAAAGAGGCTATTGTAATTTCAAATCCATCAGCAGTAAGTAACCAGGTGATTTATTACGACGAAGATACTATTGAAACAGAACCTGTAAATGCTGGTGAATATTTGGTAAAGGTTATATCGGATGACCCTAATTACGAGGGTGAAAAATGGGGTTTATTAATAATTAATGCTCTTGAGGCATCTATTAATACCATTCCTCAGACATTTACTTACGATGGAAATGTTCCGGTAATAAATTACGATTCAGATCCAGCCGGTTTAAATATAAATTATGAATTTTTTACTGCAGATAAAATTGAAACTGAGGCCATTGATGTAGGCGAATACTTAGTAAAAGCCACTATTAATGAACAAAATTATTATGGAGAAGCCTGGGAGAGTTTTACTATTGAAGCAGTAACCATAGATTTTTCATTTGCCAATACTCGAACCACCTATACAGGGCAGGAATTAGCGGTAAGTGTTATACCTTCATTAACAGGCATTGATTATGAGGTATCTTATTGGCAAGAAGGTATGGAGGTAGACCCTATAGATGTGGGGCAATATGCCGTTAAAGTAACGGCTATGGACAAAAGCTATCAAGGTAGTGCTGAAACTACTTTTACAATAGAGCCTGCCCAGGTAGAATTCCTGTTTGCTAATTTGGAGCAAGAATATTCAGGAAATTTTATTAATGTCTCTGTATCTAGCAATCCTGCTAACGTAACTTTTTCTTTGCAATACTACGATTTAGATACAATAGCTACTCAGCCTTACGAACGTGGAGAATATTTGGTAAAAGCTACTAGTAATGATGCTAATTACACAGGTTCGGCCTGGGAAAAATTAGTCATTACCCCAACTACTGCAGAGATTATATTCAATGAATTACAACATACATTTGATGGTAGTACTAAGCAAGCCTCAGTTTATACTGATCCTGCTGGATTAAATTTAAAGGTAAAGTATAACGGTAGTGATGAACTTCCAATTGAGGCAGGCATTTATGAAATTACGGCCTCGGTAGACGATAAAAGCTTTAAAGGTGAAGAAAAAGCTTATTTGGAAATACAAAAAGCTAAGGCTGAAATTTTTATTGGTAATCTAAATTTCTCTAACGATACACCAACGATTGAAGTAAGTACTATGCCTGCTGGTCTTGATTATGAAGTGTGGTACGTGAATGCCGGAGATACAACCGATATGGTTCCTGTAGACCCTGGTGCTTATACTGTTATTGTGGATGTTTTAGATCCCAACTATCAAGCAAGTGTATCAAAAGCGATGGTAATAACTGGCACTGATGACGAATTAGAAACTATTCTTAATGTTTACCCTAATCCGGCATCTGATGTAATCTCTCTTGGCATATTTGAAGATAATATGCAAGTACAGATTCTTGATTTCAATGGCAAAATTATCAAAAGCTGGAATTTGAACCATAATCAGCCATTAGACATTTCATCAATAAATAATGGCGCCTATATTGTGCAAGTAAAAACGAAGCAGAAGCAATATACTGAAAGGTTAATAATATTATAAGATAAGCTCATAGTTTTTTACCTAATAGTTGTAATAAAAAAGCAATGCATGTTCATTGCTTTTTTATTTTAAACACTTATTAAACTTCTTAGTTAAGCAAATATATTTTTACTTTAACCAAACTAAATTTAAAATTACCTATGGCCGCAGTAGAATCTAAAATGATATCATTAGGAACTTTGGCACCTGAATTTAATCTTGTTGATGTACAAATTAATCAAAAACGGTCTTTTGAAACATTAAAAGGAGATCAGGCAACTGTAGTTATGTTTATTTGTAACCACTGCCCGTATGTTAAGCATATTATTGATGAGATAATCAATGTAGCTAATGAATATCTAGAGGAAGGTATATCATTTATTGCCATTAGCAGCAATGACGTAGAAAAATATCCGGATGATTCTCCCGAAGAAATGGCCGAGTTTGCTGAAGCTCATAATTTTCCATTTCCTTATTTATTTGATGAAACTCAGGAAGTTGCCCAAGAGTACGATGCAGCCTGCACACCTGACTTTTATGTTTTTGATGATGATGATAAGTTAGTTTACAGGGGTCAATTTGATGAATCGAGACCCAAAAATAATGAGCCAGTTACAGGAAAAGATTTAAGAAATGCCTTAAGTAACATTTTGAACGGACTTCCTGTAAATCCCGAGCAAAAGCCAAGCATTGGTTGTAATATCAAGTGGAAGCAATAAAATTATAAAAATAAGCCCCTGACTAAGTTTATTTAATCTTTTGATTAAAAAACTTATTCAGGGACAGCCACACTTTTTTAATTAAATTCGCTACCTTTTCAATGAATCAAACTAGCTAATTTTGAGTGCCTGGTAAATTCTCGGCTCTTAAAAAAATAGATCTTACAATAAATAGGCTGCACGTTATTCAAAAAAGAACAAAAGCAAATGAGCGCCTATTCTTTTATTTTGTAATCTACCACAAAAACTTCAGCAATTCTAGCAAAAAGCTCTTGCCAGTTGAAGTTAGCTGTTTTCCCTCCCAGCCTCACTATTATCACCTCATTACTTCTATCTACATACACATATTGACCTAAAATACCTTGCGCGTAATAAGCAGTACCGGGCTGAGACATCAAGCTTACTTCTATCCCGTCGTTCACAGTATAGTTTTGTAGGTAATATAAACTATCGTTGGGTAATGTATCTTTTGCGGCAAAGTATTCCGAATATTGAGGCCTATGCCACCAATGTGCCTTGTAAACAAAATAATTTTTTTTAGAAGTAAAGGTAGTGCTATATTCAACCCAGGATTCTGGTATTATTTGCCGGCCATTAAAATATCCATGGTGCAGATAGGCACTGCCCAACTTTGCAAAATCTCTGGCTACAGCGTTCAAACAGCAGAATGCCTTCACTTGGCCATGCTTTTTACTATCTACACTCCAGCTTGCTTCATACTCCATTCCCATTGGTATCCAGATTTTTAGTTCAAGGTATTTATTCAGCGGCATGCCCGTAGCTTTTTCTATTATCTCTCCGAGGAGCTGGGTATTTACGCTTAAGTAATCAAAAGTATGGTCTGACGATGCAACCGAAATATTAGTCAGGTATTTCAGCAGATTTCTTCCATAGTAGTACTTTGCCACATCCGAAAATGGATTGAGATACCCTTCTTTAAATTTTATACCGGAATTCATGTCCAGTAAATGCTCGATGGTGATATTTTTAAACTTCTCTTCAGATAAAAAATCCAGATATTTGGTAATAGGGTCGTGTACCGAATGTATTTTTCCTTCTTCAATAGCGATACCTACCAGGGTACCCACAAAAGATTTAGCCACGGAAAATGATGGATGTGGTACATCAATGGCAAATTCGCCCAGGTATTTTTCATATACAATAGTATCCTTTTTTATTACCAGGAAAGCGGCCGTTTTTGTCTTTTGTAAAAAATCATCCCATTGGTACGATTTATTTTTATATTTTATCTCCTGGGGATTAAAAGCATTTTTTGCTGTAGCTTCATAATATTGCCATATAGTCGATCCCTTGCTTACGGGTACATTAGAAAATTTTTTATTATCTGTATTGTTGGCAAAATTCCAAACAAAAAATCTTCCTACGTGACAAGATGATAGCAGTACAATAATGAGTATGACGAAAAGCTTCTTCATTTTATGATTTTCTTTTATCTAATGTGAAGCACAAAGAAACGAAAAGCTGTTCAGCCAAATGTCCGAGAAAATGATCGATCAATTTTTCGGACATTTTTTATACTTAGATGGCGTGGTACCAGACAATTTTTTAAAGACGTCGTTGAAGGTGCTCTTCGAATTAAAGCCGCAATCCATGGCTATACCAAGATTGCTGAGGTGAGAATAGCGATCATCTTGCAAACGCTTTTTTACCTCTTCTACCCGATAATAGTTGATCAGGTAGAAAAAATTTTGTTTCGAATGCTTATTAATAGCCCTTGATAAATGACCGACACTTACCTGGTGTCTGTCGGCCAGGTACACCAAATCTATTTCCGGATTCATATATAGCTTATTTTGCTCGATGTCTTGCACAACTAATTGATACAATTGCTTTGAGTTAGCCGATAATTCGGCAGAAGCTTTGTACGATTCAGGCTCTTCGGCAGCGCTGAATATCTCATCTTTAGAATACGCTTTATAACCTGTCCAATATATGAAAATGGACATGGCAATCCAGAGGGGGTAATGGCTGAATGTAGCATTTATAGGTATAAATAGCCCGACCAGGTAAGGTAAAAGCCACAACAGCCACAGAAATGCTAGTACGAAAAAAAGAACATACAGCCATCTCAAACTATACTTTTCTATGGTCGATTTGGTTTCATTTATCATTTGATCATAATGCTTTATTTTCTTCAAAATCAAGAGCAGCATTATAATCGAAAAGGCCAGCCCCAATAGCTCTTCAAAAAAGAAAATCCAGCCTATGGATATCCTCCACTCGATGGCTGCACTTAAATCAATCATGTAAAAGATCCAATCGCTAATTTGTATTAAAAACTGCAGTAAAAATGGCAAGAAGAGCCACCAACGATTAGCTTTTATCTTTTTATCATTATTAATAAGATAGCTCACATAGAAATAAAAAGCTGCCGGAATCAGCAAAGTCCACCGCAATGGCAGAAAAATCAGGATAGGATACTCACTTATCAGCGTAGTACCCAGAATTACAAAATATAAATTGTTGAAAGAAAAGGCGATAAGTGCAATTGCCAGAAAGCGATTAGCTTTTTTGTGAAACATCTTTTTGTTCCAGATTAATAGGGCTAGTAAAATACCCTGGATGGAACCAAGTATGATAATGATATCTAGAGGATGAAGTAATTTCATGCAGCAATTGTAAAAATTAGCATCTGTAAAATTAGATAAATTAAGCGATTTTCTTTCTCCTAACGTAGGTTAGTGGCTGTATTATAGACATTGTGCTATAATCCTATTAATTTTGCCCTTATTTTTTACAAGACATGGAGAAGAAACCTGTATTGATAATTGGCGCCGACGGATTAGGTAAGGCGGAGCAAGAAATATTTGATTCCAATGACGTTTTTATTTAAACGTGTTAAAACACTTAACTTTAGTGATCCGGATTACATACCGAGGCCTCGGTACGGACCAGCTTCAAGTCTTTAAGCACGATGCTCGTCCGGGTTTGTAACCCGGATGCATAAATCCCAGCATTTGCAATGCGGTAATGTGGCATCGTCATCCGCCAAA
>CAZQEZ010000020.1:0-41342 GCA_964592475.1 uncultured Roseivirgaceae bacterium | reverse complement strand
CATTTCGACCGGGTGGTAACCTACGCCTGTTTTGAAGCATCGAGTGCTTGGTCAACATCAGCTTTTACATCATCCATATGTTCTAAACCTACAGAAATACGTATCATGCCAGGGGTAATTCCTACTGCAGTTCTTTCTTCATCTGATAATTTGGAATGAGTAGTGGAAGCCGGATGCGTGGCAATGGTGCGTGTATCGCCCAAATTAGCGGTAAGGCTGCACATCTTCAGGTTATTGAGAAAATTACGACCACGAGCCAAACCTCCCTTTACCTCAAAACTTACTAAGCCTCCTCCCAAGCGCATTTGCTGCTTTGCCAACTTATATTGAGCGTGAGATGGCAAAAAAGGGTATTTTACCCAATTGACCTCAGGGTGCTGCTGTAACCATTCGCTCAAAGCCAGGGCATTTTGGCAATGCTTTTCCATACGCACAGCCAGCGTTTCCAGGCTTTTTGACAAAACCCAGCTATTAAAGGGAGAAAGAGCGGGCCCTGTATGCCTGGCAAAACCTCTTACAGTTTTGATCAGGTCTTTTTTTCCCAGCACACACCCTCCAATAGTTCTACCTTGTCCATCGATAAATTTCGTGGCCGAGTGAGTAACAATATCAGCGCCAAAATGGGCTGGATTTTGCAAATAAGGCGTAGCAAAACAATTGTCGACTATTAATAAAATGTTATGCTTTTTGGCCAGCTTTGAGAGCCATTTCATATCAATTAAATCCAGGGCCGGATTTGAAGGAGTCTCTGCAAAAATTAATTTTGTGTTAGGCTTTATATTTTTTTCCCACTCCTCTGGTTTTTCAATAGGCACATAAGTATGCTCTATATTCCAGCGGGGAAAAATTTTAGTAATGATTTGATGAGTAGAACCAAATAAAGATCTGCTAGCCATTAAATGATCGCCCGAATTCAAAAAAGCTGCCATGCTACTAAACATAGCTGCCATACCTGAGGCGGTTGCTATACCATCTTCTGTGCCTTCAAGCAAGCACATTTTTTTGATAAATTCATCATTATTTGGATTTGAAAATCTGGTATATATATTGCCATCTACTTCATCGGCAAACAATGCTCTGGCGTGTTCAGCATCTTCAAACACGAAGCTAGAAGTAGCAAAAATAGGAACCGCGTGCTCACTTTCGCCAGATCGAGGCACCTGTGTACGCACCGCGTTGGTTTCAAATTTATCCGATTTTTTCATTATTTCTCCACGGTAATTTGATAGGTGATTTTAGCAGTTTTTTCCAGCATTCGTGCTACGGAACAATATTTATCAATAGACAGAGAAACGGCTTTTTCCACCTTGCTTTTATCCAGATCTCCTTTAAATTTAAAATGCAGATCTATCGATGTAAATACACTTGGTGCTTGTTTATCTTCACGATCAGCATTAACTTCTATTTGCAAGTCATCCAATGGTTGACGTTGCTTTTTCAAAATATCCACAATATCTATTGCACTGCAGCCGCCCACGGCTGCCAGCAAAGCTTGCATCGGCCTGAAGCCACCATCTACCCCACCCACTTTATCACTTCCATCCAGTAACAGGGTGTTGCCGCTTTCATTAATGGCCTCCATCAGTACCGCATCATTTTTTCGCTTTAATTGTATTTTCATAAAAAAATATTTAATCCTATATCCACAAATATAGTGTATTGCCCTGTGCTGGTAAAACAGAAGTTTGCTTTATACTTTAGCATTTCAATAAAATTTTAGGCATATAAATTATTAAGAGGTAACAATTTGCTCTATATTCTGCAATTGTTAATCTTGCAAAACATTCGCCATAAAAGTTGATTTAGTTGCTAGCCATACGATAAAAAATAAAAGTGCCCAATAAAGGTAAATTACGTAATAATCGGTGGTGTCTTTGTATCGTGTTTCTTTAATTTCTGCTTTTTCCAATTCATTTATCTCTGAAAACACCTTTTCCAATGCCATATTGTCAGAAACACGAAAAAATTGCCCTTCTCCTATTTCAGCTATTTTCTTCAAGGTAGTTTCATCCAGTTCATTTTCAATATAACGGGTGCGGCCAAAAAAATCCTTGCCAAAAGGCACTTTTCCTTCTTTGCCTATGGCAATGGTATAAATTTTAATTCCATACGCCTGAGCCAACTCAGCTGCAGTGATAGGGTCGATATTCCCGGCATTGTTTTCTCCATCACTTAGCAAAATCAAAACTTTTGATTGGGTTTTTGATTCACGCATCCTATTGGTGCCAACTGCCAATGCGCTTCCAATAGCTGTTCCTCTATTTTCAATCATCTCAAAGTCAATATCTCTAATGTAAGAGTTTAGCATTTCATAATCAGTTGTAAGAGGGCTAAGAGAGAAAGCCTCACCAGAAAAAATAACCATTCCTATGCGATCTTGAAAACGGCCGGCAATAAATTCAGTGGCTGTGTTTTTTGCTGCCTCCAGCCGGTTGGGTCTGAAATCTTGAATCTGCATTGATTCGGAGATGTCCATCACCAGCATTATATCAATCCCCTCTGTCCATTGCTCTACCTTTTCATTGGTACGCTGGGGCCTGGCCAAAGCTAACACTACCATACAAAAAAACAACATGGCAAATAACGAAGGTATAAAACGCAACAAGCTTACCGGATCAAATTTTAATTCCTTTTCTGGTAGTGCTACGTCTAGCTTTTGCGAATTGTAATGAAGAATTAACCATCTGATTATAAAAATAACTGGCACAAGTAACAAGAGCCAAAGCACAAAGTCATTTTCCCACTCAAATGATTTCAGTACCGACCAATTGAACCATCTTAGCGAAAACCAATCTTTTATTGCTTCATTAATTTCCATTTTTTATTGCCTCTATTTTATACCGATAAGAATTAATAGAATAATCCAGTAAATTTTTATATTGCCGATCCAGGTCATCCGCTTTCACATTGGCATAAATATCTTTATCAATGCTTCTTAAGGCTTCTTTTAACTCCGGATGTTTTGTAAAAATTTCTTTACTGGTTTGTTTAGTGTAAGGTGCTTTTTCCAGTTTTTCCAGGTAGTTTTTCCAGGTAATTAATAGCTCCTCACTCTTGTTTTTTCCTTCACCATTGGAACGTTCCAGCAAAGCATTATATTTCGCGAGGTATTGATTGTGTTCTTTTTTCAGTTTACGTAAACGAAACCCTCTCCTCACTTTATCGCCAAATAATATAAGCAATATCACTGCAATTGCAATCACGGCTACCAATATCGCGATTGCATAAGGATAGTTAAAATCTGTTTCCACATCCTGAAAATAGCTGGTTTCTTTCAAATTGACTGAATCTGGCAAAACAGGTACTACTTGCTTAAAAATAAGGGAATCTAAAGATGCGTATATGGCTGTACTATCATTTTGTTTAACCACAAACACTGGTAAGGTCAATTTTTGTACTGTATCTAATTCAAAAGTCCTCAAATAGTATACTACGCTATCAAAACTGGTAGCGCTATCGGATTGCGTGTAAAAATAGTCGCGATAACTCAGCTCAAAAGGTGAAAAATTAAAGGTAGTATCAGGAAAAATGACGTTCATCTCACTGGGATACCTAAATGAGAGGCTATAAGGAACTGGCTTTCCTAGTTTGAAACTATCTTGCAAAAATTCTCCCCGTGGTTTTAGCTGTTGCGCATTTACTGCTACTCCCACTGAAAAGATCAATATGATAATAATTGAATATCGCCTGAAAATATTATTTAAATCTAACTGCATTGCTCCTGATTTTAAATAATTTTATAAGTTTAGGCACATAATCCTCATCTGTATTTACTTGCAAATAACTTGCGTTATTTTTTCTGCACAAATCCTCCAACTCATTTTTATTCTGGCCATAAGTTTTGTTCATATTCTCCCTGAAGGCGCTTGAGGAAGTATTGACCCAAATGGTTTTTCTGGCCTCCTTATCATAAAGAGGCACTATGCCCAGGTTGGGTAACTTTGTTTCTCTTTTATCAAATAAGTGAATGATAACCAAATCGTGCTTATGAGCGATAGCTTTTAAATTGTGTTGATAATTTTCATCAATAAAATCGCTTATAATAATAATCACACTGCGCTTTTTAATCATATCCAAAGCCAACAGAATAGATTTACTTAAATTGGTTTTATAAGATACTGGCTTTAGCGAAAATAATGTTTGAATTAACTGGTAGCCGTGCTTTGGGCCCTTTCCTGGCTTTACATACTTTTCCTTCTGATCGGTAAAGCAAATTAGGCCCACCTGGCTGTCCTCTTTGATAGAAGATAAAGTAAGCACCCCACAAATTTCTTTGCCCAGATCTATTTTTTGACGGCCACTTTTTCCAATTTCTTGCGAAGCGCTTACATCCAACAAGAAAAAAACCGTCTGTTCTTTTTCTTCTTTAAAGGTTTTTATAAAAGTGCCATGACCTTTAGCAGAAGCGTGCCAATCAATACGGCGAATATCATCTCCATATTGATAAGACCTCACATCGTCAAACTCAAGCCCACTCCCTTTAAAAATGGAATGAAAATCACCTTGCATCTGTGATTTTACTACTTTGCGAATTCGTATTTCGTAACTTCTTAATTTTTTAAGTAATTCCTTAATATTCATTTACTTTAAGGATTTTTTCATGTATTTTAATTTTCAATGGCCTTCCTTTAAATGTAAGATTTACCAAGTCTTCATTTTTCTCAATATTATTTGTTGAGAAAGCAATTTATTAACGAACATTACCAATAGGCCATAATTAGATTTATGCTTATTTGGCAGTATATTTGCAAATAATTTTAAACTCAAAATTAGAACAATTATTTAAATTACTATAATGAAGTACATCCCGATATTTTTTCTTTTCTTTTTTTTATTTTCTTGTAACAGTGACAAGCCAGAAGATTTGATAAGTAAAGACGAAATGACGAGCATTTTAATAGAAATGCATGTAGCTGAAGCCAAAGTAAATACTTTAAATTTAGGAAGTGACTCCACAGAAGTTGTATTAGATCTAATGATGAAAAAGGTACTTGAAGATTTAGATTATAGCCAGGAAGAATACATCAAAAGCTACAATTACTACTTGCAGGATGTTAGAGTAATGGAAAACTTGTATGCTCGTGTAGTAGATAGTTTAAGCTTACGAGAAGAGCTTCATAATTCTTACTAAAACTCCCCGGAACCGATATTTATGTTATATCCGAAAAATTTTGAAGAAAAATTAAATTTTGATAAAATAAGGAAGATTATCAATGATAACTGCCTGAGTAGCCTAGGGGTAATATATGTGGAGAAAATGAGATTTTCCACTGATTTTGATAAAATAGAAAAATGGCAAAAGCAAACTTCTGAATTCAAAAAAATAATAGATCAGCAAGAGCCCTTCCCTGCCAATAATTACATAGATGCATTACAACATTTACCCAAAGGCCAAGTACCGGGTTCATTTTACAGCGAAGAAGATCTTTTTGATATAGCGCTTTCACTTAAAACTATTATAGCTGCACTTTCTTTCTTGAAAAAGCGCAGGGAAGACTATCCCGTTTTATTTGAATTGGCCAGCAATATAGAAGTAGATGCGGCATTAATCGATGCCATAGAAAAGATAGTAGATGAAAAAGGACAAATAAAAGATAATGCCAGTCCTGAATTAAGTAGTATTCGCTCACGAATTCGAAAACAGGAATCCCAGCTACGCTCCACGGTACAATCTATTTTAAAAAATGCGATCAGCAAAGGATATACCGAAGAAGGAGTTACCGTGGCATTACGCAACGGGAGGATGGTGATCCCGGTTAATGCCGCTAGCAAAAGGCAATTAAAAGGCTATATTCAAGACCAATCGTCTACCGGACAAACGGTTTTTATTGAACCTGCCGAATCAATTGAAATAAGCAATGAAGTTAAAGAGCTTGAATATCAACAAAGACGCGAAATCATCAGGCTGCTAACTTTGGTTACTGACGCCATACGCCCCTATATAGATGATTTGAAAAAAGCCTACAATTTTTTAGGGATTATAGACTTTGTACGAGCCAAAGCTAAGCTAGCCATTCAGTTGCAGGCCAATCAGGTATATTTGAAAAACGAGCCTATGATTAAATGGCTCGATGCGCGGCACCCTTTGCTCTACCTGGCCCATAGCAAAGTTGGTAAAAAAGTAGTGCCTCTCACCATAGAAATAAGCCATGAGCAGCGCATCCTGGTAGTTTCAGGGCCTAATGCTGGCGGCAAATCCGTTACTTTAAAAACATTGGGTCTGCTACAATATATGTTTCAATGCGGACTTATGGTGCCGGCGGGAGAAGGCTCTACCATGGGTATTTATAAGAAGATTTTTATTGATATCGGTGATGAACAATCCATAGAAAATGACTTAAGTACCTACAGTTCCCACTTAACCAACATGAAGCATTTTGCCATCAGGGCTGATAAGCAGACATTGTTTTTAATAGATGAATTTGGTACCGGTACAGAGCCTCAGATAGGTGGCGCCATTGCAGAGTCTATTTTGATGGAACTAAATAAAGCGCTCGCTCAAGGAGTAGTGACCACCCATTATGGTAATTTAAAAAAGTTTGCCGATGAAAATGAAGGTCTGGTAAATGCTGCCATGCGTTTTGACGTGGACCAGCTGGAGCCATTATATCAACTGGAGGTGGGCAAACCCGGCAGCTCATTTGCATTGGAAATAGCTCAGAAAATTGGATTGCCCCGCAAAATTTTACAACAAGCAAAATCCAGTGTGGGATATGAGCAAATTAAATTTGAAAAATTACTTTCTCAATTGGAGTGGGATAAAAAACAACAGGATGAACGCTGGCAGAATTTAAAGGAAGAGGAAAAAAAGCTGCAAAAAGAACTTACTCAATACAAACACCTATCCGAGATACTGGAAAACAACAAGAAGAAAATCATCAATGATGCCAAGGAGCAAGCTAAAAATTTACTAAAGGAGGCTAACCAGAAAGTAGAAAAAACCATTCGCGACATAAAAGAAAACAAAGCAGAAAAAGAAGTCACCAAAAAGCTGCGAAAAGATTTGGAAGATTATAAAAAGAATATCGGTGAAAAAGAAACTGTAAAAGAACCGGAAGAAACTACTTATGAAGTAGTACCGGGAGAAATAAATGTTGGCGACTGGGTCCGTTTGAAAGGACAAACTGCAGTAGGTAAAGTGGTGGATAAAAAAGGCAAGGACCTGGAAATAATTATTGGCAACCTCACCTCAAAAATAAAAACCAACCGTCTGGAAAAGGTATCTTCAAAAGAAGCACGTAAGACTACACGGGAAACTTCAGCGCCTACTGGCAGAATGGGAGTAAATATCAACCAAAAAATGGCCAATTTTAGCGCTAGTCTCGACATCAGGGGACAGCGGGCAGAGCAGGCATTGCCGAAAGTAGATGAAATGATGGATGATGCTTTAATGCTTGGCTATCGGGATTTAAAAATCGTACATGGCAAAGGTGATGGTATTCTACGACAGGTAATTAGAGATCATTTACGTCGCAATTACAAATACATTAAAAAGCTGGCCGATGAACACGCTGACCGGGGCGGCTCGGGAGTTACTTTGGTGGAATTGAAGTAAAATATTTTGTTGCCTCCATACGCGAGGCAGGTAATTTAATTTATTTTTCCTATCTTTAGTTTTAGCATTAAACACCCAAAAAATTATGAAATTATTTAAATACCTTCTGGTTTGGACAATTTTTGTCTTTGACTGTACGCCCTTGTTATGTAAGACTTCTAACCCTTACGACCAATATTATTTACCCACAAATAAACCTCGCTGGTCTCTGGCCAATGAAACCAATTTTGTTGAAGGCACCCAAAATGGAAGGTATCTGGCACAACAGGATTTATTGCCTGGCAGGTTTGAAATGCGTGGAAACATTATACAGCTAACAGCGGAATATTTTGATTTCAAATATGACAATTTTGCCTGGGGAGAGTATACTTACCGTTTCAAACCTGAGCAACAGATTGAATCTGGCCATGGCCAAAAAACAATAGAATTAATTAATAGTCCGCAACTTAATTTTTCTGATTTGGCCAAGGCAAAGACACTCAATTTGAAAGGAGAAATTAAAAAAAACGGATCAACAAAAAACGATGCAGGTAGTTTGAATTTTACCGGTAAACCTGATATGTGCGAAGATGATACCAGGTCGGAAAAATACACTAACTGGTTCAGCGAAAAAGTATTTTTTGTAAATAAATTAAATGCCCATCAGTAGGCAGGACTGTAAAAATTTTATGAATTGATTTTAACTTAAAGAAAATGAATAAGATATATCTTTTAATACTATCAACAATATTTTCATTAAAACTGAAAGCACAGGATAAGCCCAATATAGTTTTTATTATGGCAGATGACGTTGGGGCTGAAGTGTTGCAAAGCTACGGCGGAGAAAGTTATGCAACGCCTAATCTGAATAAACTAGCGGAAAGCGGCCTGCAATTCAACTATGCATTTACCACCCCACTCTGCACTCCTACAAGAGTACAGGTAATGAGCGGTCAGTACCCATTTAGTAATGGCTGGACAGGCGGCATATGGGAGCAGCCCGCTCAACAACAATACATGAGCCCGGCCATTTTTAATTTTGCCAGCATGCTTAAAAATGCCGGTTATGCCACTGCCGTAGCCGGTAAATGGCAGCTGGCCCGCTTTGATTTACGCCCCGAGCATCCTAAAAATATCGGTTTTGATGAGCACTGCCTCTGGACCTGGCAGTATGAAAAAAAATTACCGGATGATGTGGCCATGGAAGGAAAAGGCAAGCCTGCACGTTTCTGGAGCCCGGGCATCTGGCGCAATGGTGAAGTCATGCAGAATGTAGCCGGCAAATACGGGCCGGATATTTACACTGACTTTCTGCTGGATTTCATGGAGCGGCATCAATCGAAACCATTTTTTGTTTATTACCCCATGACGCTGGCTCATTTTCCCTTTGTGCATACCCCCGGCACTCCGGAAGGAGGAAGTAAGCAGGAAAATTTTGCCAAAATGGTGCCTTACATGGATATGCTGGTTGGCAGAATTATGAAAAAACTGGAGTATCTTGGTTTAAAAGAAAATACGCTGTTAATATTTACCGCTGATAATGGCACCGACCGGAATCAAAGTTCCCGTTGGAATGGGAAACTAATACCTGGCGGCAAAGGAAATATGACCGATGCAGGCACTCGGGTACCACTGATTATAAGCTGGCCAGGCACAACACCGGCTGATAAGCAGATTGATGATTTGGTAGACCTTTCGGACATGTTGCCAACATTTGCTAAAGTCGCAAAGGCAGATATTCCGTCTTCCCACATGGTAGACGGACGCAGCATTGTATCACAAATAGAAGGCAATGATGGTCAAAAGCGTGATTGGATATTCTGTCAATTAGGTGATCAATGGTTTTTCAGAACAAAAGATTACCGCTTTCACCAGGATGGTTCTTTTTATCGAATGAAGAACTTTTACGAGCCGGAACAAATATTAACTGTTGAGGATAAAAAGACTGCTGAGGCAAAGAAATTGCTAAAAAAAGCTGCCGAAGCTTATGGCTTACAATAGTTAATATTCAAGCTGGTCTAAAATTCCAGCTTAAATATTTTATTTTTATTCTTTGATCTTTACATTCAAGGGATCGTAATTAATACCACCAGTGCCAATTATTCCATAAATGGTTTCTCCAGGTTGAATATTGTAATTGATAATATTATATTCATTTAATTCATCAAAGAAATTTGTATTGGCTGAACCTGCTACTACCATATTCCCTACACTTATTCCAGGACCAAGTACCAAACCTACGGGATATACTTGAGTAGAATTGACATTTGATACAGTAAGATTTGTAAAAGAGAGTAATAGATATAACAAATAAATAGGTACAGGTTGCTTTATAGTATTTTTTATCGTAAGCGGATCGAATAAAAATATATTTCTTGATCCAGCATAAAACTGCAAATCCTCTACAGTATTTAAAACGCGATCAGTATTATTGGTTAACCTTACTGCAATTACCTTAATATCTCTTTTATCCTCTCGTTTGGCATATTTAGCATTACCTTTTTTAGCCAACACATCATATTGGTAAGCAAAGTCAATACCGTCATTATTAGTTTTAGCAGTATAATTTAATGCTTGGGGACGAATGGGTTTGTAAGTTGAAGCACATCCATTGAATATAATACTTATCACAATAAATAAGATAACATAATTTTTTCTCATGATTATAAATAATTAGCTAAGCTTTTATTAAATAATTAATTGGTCGACAAGATAATTATTTTTATGTCTAGAAAAAAATAAATTATTTATATATTATAAATGGCAAATAATAATTAATTAGTCTACTGAAGCTTCGAGCCAGGACCATATTTGGTTAAAATGGAAAATAAACAAATAAATAACCTCTAACTAGCTAATATTAAAGTCTTTTTATTCAATCTATGCTTTGGCTTAGAATCAAACATTTAATTTCAACAACACGCTAAGACCATATGAAAGATTTATCGCCACGAGATACCGACCGCATTATTGAAATGGCTTGGGAAGACCGAACGCCGTTTTCAGCCATAGAGATTCAATTTGGCTTACCAGAAAAAGAAGTAATCAAATTGATGCGTAAAGAACTTAAGCCTTCCAGCTTTAAAATGTGGCGCAAAAGAGTGAATTCGGGAGTGAGTAAAAAACATCGAATGAAAAGGCCTTCTGAAATAAAAAGGTTTAAAAGTAGCCGGCAAAAAAATATATCCGGGAATAAAATAACCAAAAGATAAAATTGATGTATATTAATTGCACAGTTAAATACATTTACTAATAGTTATAATCAGATTTGCAATTCCTAATTCTTACACGTAACCCTTTGCCTGCAGGTTGAACAATTCGGCATACTTGCCCCTTTTGTCCAGTAGCTCTTCGTGGGTGCCCAATTCCTCCATTTCACCATTTTGCAGCACCAAAATCCGATCAGCCATTCTAACCGTAGAAAATCGATGAGAAATAAGCACTGCCGTTTTATCTTTGCTCAAATCAGCAAAGCGTTGAAAAACATCGTGCTCGGCCCTTGCATCCAGGGCAGCGGTGGGCTCATCCAAAATGAGTAATTGAGCATCACGCATGTAAACTCTTCCCAGTGCAATTTTTTGCCACTGGCCTCCACTCAACTCTACCCCATTGGCAAAGCGCCGGCCTATCATTTGGTCGTATCCGTCCGGCAATTGTTTCACTACCGAATCGGCCATACTCATAGAGGCACTGCTTTCTATTCGCTGCTTGTTTTCCCGCTCACTAATATTGCCAACCCCGATATTCTCACCAAACTTAAATTGATACTTAACAAAATCCTGAAATATTACCCCGATTTGCTGCCTAATGTCTTCGGGATCATATTCTCTCAGGTCCACTCCATCCAGTAATATGCGTCCTTCTGTAGGGTCGTACAACCTTGCCAATAGTTTTACTAGCGTGGTTTTGCCAGCTCCATTTTCCCCCACCAATGCCATTTTTTCCCCTTTATGCAAAGTGAAATTTAAATATCTCACCGCCCAAAAATCGGTGCCGGCGTATCGAAAGCCTAAATTTTCAAAGGTAAAACCTTCTTTGATTGGTTTTGGAAAAGTTTTTACTTTCTCTACACGAGCTATTTGTGGCTTGATGTCGAAAAAATCGAAAAAATCCTGCAGGTAAAGAGCCCCTTCGGCCATGGTGTTAAAGCGCATCATCATGCTTTCCAGCAAATTGCGCATTCGCAAAAATGAACCAGCCAGAAAAGTAAGGGTACCCAGGGTAATGAGGCCGTTGATGGTTTGTATTATAATAAAAATATAAGCCACGTAATAGCCTGCAGTGCCCAGGGCTGATAAAAACGAGCCCCAGCTGGCTCTCCGGGTGGCCAATTTTTTATTAGCCAGGTAGTAATTTTCGGCCAGTCCCTTAAACCTGTCAGTTAAAAATGAGGCGAGCCCGAATATCTTAATTTCTTTTGCCGTTTGATCACTGGCGCCGGTATACCGCAAATAATCCAATTCCCTTCGCTCGGGTGTCCAACCCCGTACCAGCGAGTAATTTTTTTCATTGAAATAGTTCTCACCTATAAAAGCAGGAATCAGAGATACAATGAGAATCAAAATTAACCAGGGATTGGTAGCCACCAAACCAGCTGCAAGAAACCCTATGGTGATCAAATCTTGCACCTGACCGAGTATCTGCGACATCAACACAGTTCTGCCCACGGTTTGCCGGCGGGCTCTTTCCAGCTTATCATAAAAATCGGCATCTTCAAAATGGTACAGATCAAGCAAGGCCGCGTGTTTCATCAATTTTACTGAGGAATCATTGGCTACCAAATCTCCCAGTAAACTATCGGTCAGGTTAATACCCCGGGAGAGAAAATCGGAAAGTATGGCTATACCAAACTCAAGGCCAATATAAAGCCATAACATGGAAGGATCAGTAATTTCGTTGTTGATCAGCAACACGATATCATCAATGATCAACTTGCCAATATAAAGCTGGGTAATTGGCACCGCTGCTTTCAGCACCCTGAGGAAGGCATTACCGAGGGCAAGTTTCGGGCTGATACGCCAAACCATCTTCAAGAAGCGAGGAATATTGCGGTAAGCTTTAAATCGCTCTTTAAAATCAACTTTTTCCTTGTTTACTGCTTCTTTTTTAGCCATTTTATTTTAGTTCCTGGCTGGCATCAATGTTAGCTGCCTATTTTCCTTCTTTATAAAAATCCGATTCTTTTATTCCCTGCAAGTGGTCACGAGTATCCTGATAAAACTGTTCCATCTTTGCTTTTTCAGAAGCACTGATAGAAATCCGGTCTTTTATATAAGGATAAAGGCTTGGAGGTAAAATTTGAAATGTTACTTTGCCATCGTGGTACTTTTTATAGACCCAGGTGGCCAGGTATTTGAAATCTTCGATTCCTGTGCCGGCACTATCCTTTTCAATGGTCACCTCCAGCATTATGCCTCCGTCAGTATATCTTTTTCGCTGGTTCGAAATGTAATTACCTAAAGAATAAGCAACCAATTTATCTTCACCATACTTTTTGATTGATTGCACCACGTGAGGGTGGGAACCCACTACCAGATCGGCACCATTCTCAAACAACAGCTTGGCCAGGTTTTGCTGGTATTCGTTTTCCTCTCTTTGATACTCGCTGCCCCAGTGCATGGTAGCAATTATAAAATCGGGATTGTGTTGCTTAACAAACGCGAGTTCTTTCTTGATCGTTTCCGGTTGTATAATATTCACCACCACGCCTCCGGTTGGTTTGATTCCATTGGTTCCATAAGTGAAGTTAAGTAAGGCTATCTTTATTCCGTTTTTCTCAAAAACCAACGGGTGTTCCAAAGCTCGCTTTTCTACTGAAGGATAGGTACCGGCTTTTAAAAATCCCATAGAGTCCAAAACATTGTATGTCCTTATCAACCCTCTTTTGCCCCGGTCGAGTGAATGATTATTGGCGGTAATCAAAAGGTCAAAACCTGCTTCCTGCAGAGCGGTAGCCAATTGGTCGGGACTTGAAAATTGCGGATATCCTTTAAATGGAGGTCCCGCCAATGTTACTTCCAGATTGGCCACTGCTACATCAGCATGTTGAATATATGGCGCTACAAACTCGTAATTTGGTCGATAATTATAGTTTCGACTAAAAGCATCGTAAGCTGAATTGATCTGGCTGTCGTGACCCATCACGTCGCCAGTAAAGACCAGCGTTAGCTTTTTGGTTTGAAAGTCATTTGAAATTTGTGATGTATCTGAAGCCTGCCCGGTACTATCGTTTTGCTGACTCTGGGCCTGGTTATCAAATGAAAAAAGCAACATCGAAGTTGCAAATAATATATTTCCGATAAATGAATTTTTCATACTCCTGTTTCTTTAATCAAATAAGCTATGTTTAAATCTATTCAAAAGTAAAAAAGTTCACTAAAATTGGTGATATAAATTTAATTGGTCAAATAAATCACCTTTAACAATCCAGCAGTTTATTGTAGTTTTGGAGAAGCAAAAATCATTCAGCAATGAAAAAAGGATATATTGTCGCGGTAGGCATTGTAACAGTATTAGTTGCCGCCATATTTATGGAACCCCATTTACTTAAAACCCTCTACTACAATTTCCCTGGCATTTATGATTATACATTTTACGAAAATCATGTAATAGCGCCGGCCGTTAATCCAAGTCAATGGCAAAAAGCCTCAACTTACAACACAAAAGATTTTCCTGATAGCACTCAGCAACTTTTTGCCAAATACGAAACAGAAGCTTTCATTGTAATACAGAACAAGGAATTGATCTATGAAAAATATTGGCTTGGGCGTAGTCCCGATGATATTTCCAATTCGTTTTCTGCTGCTAAAAGTATTGTGAGCTTATTGATTGGCGCAGCCATTGATGATGGCAAAATCAAGTCTGTTGGACAGCCGGTTGCTGACTTTGTACCGGAATTTAAAGGTAAAGATACCGAAAAAATTACTATCAAACATTTGCTTACCATGAGTTCAGGGCTCAATTGGAATGAAAGCTACATCAACCCTTTCTCTGCAACTACTAAAGCATATTACGGCAGCAATGTGAATGCCCTGGTTACAGACCTGAAATTAATTACAGAGCCTGGTGTAACATTTAAGTATTTAAGTGGCAATACGCAGTTATTGGCACTGATCATAAAACGTTCCACGGGAATGTCCGTTGCAGAATATGCCGAGAGAAAGCTTTGGCAACCTTTGCAGGCCCAAGATACTGCTTTATGGATGATTGACGAGCAGGGAATGGAAAGAGCCTACTGTTGCTTTAATGCCACCGCTGGGGATTATGCCCGGTTGGGGCAGTTAGTTTTAGACAGTGGTCGCTGGTTAGGAGAGCAAATAGTTCCCAAGGATTACATAGAAGAAGCTATTTCACCCGCGATATTTTTAACGGATAAAGGTAACCCAGTAGATTTTTACGGATATCAATTTTGGATTGTAGAAAATCAAGGCCAGCAAATACCTTATTTTCGGGGAATTTTGGGTCAATATATTTTCATACTGCCGCAGTACAATGCTGTAGTAGTAAGGCTGGGACATGAAAGAGGTGAAAAAAAAGAAGGAGACCAACATCCGCAGGACGTTTATTTATACCTGGATGCAGCTTTGCAAATACTTGGCAAAAAAAGCATTTAAGTCACCTATTTATTGCTTGTCGCAACTTTGAGCAAAGCAATTAATTCAGCATTGATAGTTTTTAACGAATTCATAGTGTTAAACACAGACATACAAGAAGCTTTTGTTTCAACCTTTCAATAAAAGGTAATTATGGGTTGGATTATTTTGGCCGAAGCCTATTTCAATACCAGAAAAAAAACCGGATATAACCATTGGTGAGTAAGAAGAAAATATGGATGCTTCGGAACAGCAGTAACCTAATATCGAAAACATGATGTTACTGATTAAACCGGTGTATTTAATATTTTTTCAACACTTGTTTTATAGTAGGGCAATGATTACCTAACTTTGACGCTTATCTTAAAAACAAATAAATAAACATTATGAAATTAAAAACTATTTTTATTGTCATTTTGGTAGTTTCAATTAGCTATGCCTGCCAAAACATGCAAAAATCTTCTGCAAACCTAGATACTGAACTTGATACCGTAAGCTATAGTTTGGGTGTAAGCATAGCACAAAATATAAAAAGCCAGGGACTGGAGGATGTAAATGAAACTGCATTTGCTCAAGGTATAAAAGACTATTTAACTGATGAAGAAAATGTGAAAGTACAGCCTGACATGGCAAATCAATTATTACAAGCATATTTCACTAACCTTCGCGAGAAAGAAACAGAAAGAAACCTGGAAGAAAGTGAAGCCTTCTTAGAAGAAAACAAAACTACGGAAGGCGTACAAATAACTGAAAGTGGCCTTCAATACAAAGTACTTGAAGAAGGTACTGGTGAAACCCCTGAGGCTGGCGATCAGGTAAGAGTGCACTATACTGGCAAAACCATAGACGGTGAAGTCTTTGACAGCTCGGTAGAAAGAGGAGAACCTGCAGTATTTGGAGTAGGTCAGGTAATACCAGGATGGACAGAAGCTTTGAAAATGATGAAAGTTGGTGGCAAATGGGAACTTTATATACCTTCTAATTTAGCATATGGAGAAAGAGGAGCCGGACAACAAATCGGACCTAACTCTGCATTGATTTTTGAAGTAGAATTACTGGATATTGTAGAGGCAGAACCTACTGAAGGACAACGACCTACTGAAGGTCAACAATAATTAAATATTTACAATAAATTTTAAGCCGTGGCAAGTCAATTACCACGGCTTTTTTTATTTTTTAAAATAGCTAATGAGCACCTACCTGTACAACTTGGGCCTCCACAAATTGCAAAAAGAAGCTGATCACGTCCCTATCATTGCGATAATTCAAAATACTTTTTTGCTGCTGATGAAAAGCCAATAAGATATCTTCCAGCTGCTTATCGGTAAGGCTGTAAGCTTCCTTTACTTCATTTTGTAGTTTTAAATTGCTAAAAACCGGACTTTTATTGAAAAGATGTTCACTTTCTCTATCACGGTCACTATTTTTATCACTTGGAGCTTTGGAAGGAAGACCGGCAATAAGCATTGGTGTTCTATATTTTTTTGCGATCATTCTCTGCCGCTCTTCCTTCTGCGCATACCCATTAAGGAGTATCGTGCGTCTTTCCAAATAAATAAGCAATGATGTCCAATAATGATGTTTTCTCACGATAATAAGTTTTGGATGGTTTCCTTTATGAAAAAAGTGAATGGTATCTCCCAATTGTGCACTTATTTGAAAAAAGCCATCTTCATTAGACAGGCCACCCAAATCTCTACTTTGATTGTAAATATGTACCCCAGCCAAAGTATCTTGGTTGACAGGATCAACAATATATCCTTTTATTTGGCTAGCTAAGCATAAATGCTGAAGAAAGAAAGCAACTATAATCAAAAAAAATATTCTCATAGCTTAACAATTATGTGAAATCCAACAAGCAATAACAGCTCCAATTAATCATTAAAACTTAAAAGTAAGAAAATAAAGACTGAGACACGTTTTATATTTCTGAATTTTTAGGTTTTATTTCTTTCTATTAATATTGTAGCATGAAGGCTTGTTTTTCAAAAGAAGTAGTAGTAGAAGCGGGTTGCGACGAAGCCGGCAGGGGTTGTTTAGCTGGCCCCGTGGTTGCTGCAGCGGTGATACTCCCTCGTCGATTTAGACATAAAACCTTAAATGATTCTAAAAAGCTAAGTAAAGATGAGCGAGAAGAATTGAGAGAAATGATCATTAATAAGGCAATTGACTATGCAATAGCAGAGGTAGATAATAATGAAATAGATAGCATCAATATTTTGAATGCCTCTTTTTTGGCCATGCACCGGGCAATTGCTCAATTAAAAAGTTTACCAGAGCTATTGTTGATAGATGGCAATCGATTTAACCCATATCCAAACATACCTCATCAATGCGTTATTGAAGGGGATGGAAAATTTTATTCTATCGCTGCAGCTTCTATCTTAGCCAAAACACATCGAGACCAGATCATGTGGAAACACGCCAAGCAATTTCCAGGCTATGGATGGGAAACAAATGTAGGATACCCAACAATTGCTCATCGGAAAGCCATACAAGAGCTTGGTTTCACGCATCTGCACAGGCGCTCTTTTCGTTGCATCCCCAATCAATTAGCATTATTTTCTTAATTAATTAGGATCTTGACCTAAATATTCTTGCAATACTTGCTGCCATTCTTGCTGTGCTGTTATTTCCAATATCTTCAAATCCACCTGTTCTTTAAGTAGATCGTTGGTTTCCGGTAATGCAAATCCATAATAAAGTTTTTTAAATGACTGGGGCAAAATTTTAACATTATCAGGTTTTTCTTGATTAATTAAGTATTGCATAATAGGCATATCATATACCACTGCATCAATTTTTTCATCATAAAGGAGTTTCATAGCTTTATCAATTGTGGCAACTTCACGGTAACCGATATCGCGACTTGAAAGAAATGATGTACTGCTTGAGTTTTCTACCGTTGCTACTTTAGCATCATACAAGTCATCAGGACTATTGATCACTGAACTCAACTGGTTTACGGTTAGTGACGAAGCTATGGCAGCCGTAAAACTAGAAATTACTATCAAAGCCATAAACATCCAAATTAGGGCTACTATCCTGCCACCTCTGGTTACCGGTGCTTTATCTCCATAACCTACTGTGGTCATCGTAACAGCAGACCACCAAAACCCGGAACCAATACCATCCCATAATTTTCCTCCAAACTGGTCAGGATTTCGCTTTCTTTCGAAAATCCAAACCAAAAGCCCAAAAAGCAACAGTATAATTGCTAAACCACCTACAGCCTGAAAAAATTGAAAGCTGAATAAATTACCAATTAAGGATAAAAAACCGGAAGGCTTCGCGCGAGCAGCTATACCAAGTCCGGTACTATAAAAAGCATGAGTAAAATCCAATATCCTCTCTCTAGATTCATTAATTGATAACGCGGCTACTGCAATATCTAATGTGCCATTAGTGGTGTTATCTATTAATGATTGTAAATCTTGCTCAATATATTCATATTGCCAACCTTTATCTTCGGCAATCTGTTCCCACAAATTAATGCTTATCCCTTGCCAAGTGCCATCTTCTTGTTTAATCACAAATGGTGGAGCTTCTTTTATGCCAACGCGTAATAGTGAATCATTGGCTTGATTTTCCTGCGAATTGCCACTAAAATAAATAAAATTCAGGAGTAGAAATACAGATAGTTTTACCTTCATATCAAATAAAGTTAGAAGTACCGTTAAACAAAAATTATAAAATTAAAAGAAATAATTAATACTTCAAAAGATAGGATTAAATCAAAATTTAATATAAAGCAGATTTAATTTATACAAAAAAGCAAATAGCTGAAAATGAGACATTTACAATACACATGTATTTCGTCAAATCCATTTGCAAACTTGGTTGAGAACATAGTATGATATTTGGTAAAAATAAAAGGCATATTATTTTTATTTTCGGGATATTTGGTTAAAATTTGGTCACTTTAAAGCTTCTCAATTGGACTTTAACACAGTTGATCAAGTTTTATTAAATGACAAAAAGGTAAACCCTCTACTGAAAATAGTTGAGGGTTTTTTTATTATTACCTAAGTGCTTGTATATTAAGCAACAGTAAGCCTGATCATGTTGGTTCTTTGCTTTCTAATCACCGGTAGTGTTCCTGTATGAATAATCACGTCTCCTTTGCTTACACAATCTTTCTCTCTCAAAATATTCAATGTATCATCTATTGACTGATCAGTAGAAACAAACTTATCGTAGTAGAAGCCTCTTACTCCCCAAATCAAATTGATTTGGTTAAGTAGTTTTTTATTTTCAGTAAATATAAATATGTCGGCATATGGCCTGTGTTTGGCCAAAGCATAAGCAGTGTATCCCGAAAAGGTAAGCCCTGTAATGGCCTTCGCACACGTGTCTCGGGCTATTACCACCGCCCCCATCAACACGTTATCATGGTAAAAGGTAGGAGACTCCGGGTCTGTTTGTAAATTTTTATTATAAATTCCTAATACGTTTTTTTCTACTGAATCTATGATGCGCGACATACTCTTTACAGCAATCACCGGATATTTACCAGCTGCAGTTTCGCCGCTAAGCATTACAGCATCGGCGCCATCCATAATAGCATTAGCCACGTCACTTGATTCTGCTCTGGTAGGTCTGGGATTTTGAATCATACTTTCCAGCATTTGCGTAGCTACAATTACCGGCTTGGCCTTAATATTGCATTTTTTCACGATGTCTTTTTGAACTATAGGAACTTTTTCCATAGGTATCTCTACCCCTAGATCACCCCTGGCCACCATTAGACCATCGGTTACTTTAATTATTTCATCGATATTGATTACAGCTTCAGGCTTTTCAATTTTGGCAATTACCTTAGCTTCTTTTTTATGCTCTTCTATTATTTTCTTTAGTTCTAAAATATCTTTGGCAGACCTTACAAAAGATAACGCGATCCAATCCACATCCATTTCAAGTCCGAAATGTAAATCTTCAAGGTCTTTTTCAGTAAGAGAAGGGGCGGTAACATTGGTAGTAGGAAGATTTATTCCTTTTCTGCTGCGCAATATCCCTCCGTGAATCACTTCAGCATCTACATCGTTATCACTTTTATTTACTACTTTAAGTTCCAGGTTTCCATCATCTATCAATATAGTATCGCCAACTTTTACATCCCGGGGAAGAGATTTGTAGGAAGTACTCACTCTTTTATTAGTACCCAGCACCCTTTCGGAAGTGATTTTCAGGGCCTCTCCTACCGCCAGTTCCACGTTGTTGTTTTCTACTTCTTCCACTCTTATTTTAGGCCCTTGCAAATCTTGCAAAATTGAAACATGGGTATTAAGTTCGGCATTAATAGCTCTTATGTGCTCAATTGTTTGCTTGTGCACTTCATGGGTGCCATGAGAAAAATTGAGCCTAAAAACATCTACACCGGCCAAAACAAGCTCTCGTAGTATAGCTGCATCAGACGAGGCCGGCCCAACGGTAGATACTATTTTTGTTTTATTAAACTTTGCACTTTCCATATTTAATAATTAGAAAATAAGATTTTCTTTCGATTTAAGTTTGTCTACTTCTATATTAGTGATAAATTGTATTTCAGAATTTTTTGCTAAGGTAGAGAAGATATTATTGGTATCAAAAGCGCCACCATAATTAAATATTTGCAAAAAATAATCAATCTGTTTGATTTCTGGCAACAAATACCTAGCGTTTCCTTCATATGATTTATTTTTTATCAACCTAATTAAGCTATTTTCTGTTTCAAAATAATAATAAGAAATAATCAAATTTTCATTTTTAATAAACTCTAGAGTAGCTTCATTGGCCTTGATAAGGTTGATTTTCAGCGGCTGATTAATAGACCAAGCCAATTTATATTCTGGAGATTGAGATACTATTCCCATTAAATTGAAATTAAAGTCTATGCCAACCTGTAATTTATTTTTTTTCATAAACTCACATTTAATAGATTGTTTATAAAATTTTTATAAACTTTACACCGCCAATTGGCTATAGTATTACAAATAGTACAAGATTGCAAGAAATTGTTTGACATTGTAGGATTTAATATATTTCTTTGCACTTATTTTCAACAAAATTAATATCAAAATGTCTGAGATAGCACAAAAAGTAAAAACTATTATCATTGATAAATTGGGCGTTGAGGAGTCGGAAGTAACTCCTGAAGCGAGCTTTACTAATGATTTAGGGGCAGATTCACTTGACACAGTAGAATTGATCATGGAATTTGAAAAAGAATTTAACATCTCAATTCCTGATGACCAGGCAGAAAATATTGCTACTGTAGGACAGGCAATTGCCTATCTTGAAGAAAACGCGAAAAAGTAATCTTTTAGAAAGCACGTATGAACTTAAAAAGAGTAGTTGTTACGGGCTTGGGTGCACTCACTCCAATTGGTAATTCAGCTCCTGAATTTTGGGAAGGATTAACTAAAGGAGTGAGTGGTGCTGCTAAGATCACTAAATTCGATGCATCAAAATTCAAAACCCAATTTGCCTGCGAAGTAAAAAATCTTGACATTAGTCAGCATATTGATCGTAAAGAAGCCCGAAAGATGGACCTTTATGGACAATATGCTTTAATTGCTGCCGATGAAGCTGTAATTGATGCCGGGTTTAATCTTGAAAAAATTAATAAAAACAAAATTGGCGTTATTTGGGGAGGCGGTATAGGAGGCCTTAAAGCTTTCTCCGATGAGGTTGCTAATTTCACACTTGGAGATGGCACTCCTCGTTTTAATCCATTCTTCATTCCAAAAATGATAATTGACATTGCTGCTGGCCATATTTCAATTAAATATGGTTTTAGGGGCATCAATTTTGCCACGGTTTCTGCCTGTGCTTCTGCTACCAATGCTATTATTGATGCATACAATTATATAAGACTAGGAAAAGCTGATGCTATTGTTACTGGTGGGTCAGAGGCCGCTGTAACTAATGTTGGTATCGGTGGCTTCAATGCTCTTAGAGCACTGTCGGAAAGAAACGATTCTCCGGAGACTGCATCGCGGCCATTCGATAAAAATCGCGATGGTTTTGTATTAGGCGAAGGAGCAGGAGCTCTTATTTTGGAAGATTATGAGCATGCCAAAGCAAGAGGAGCTAAAATATATGCTGAACTAATTAGTGGTGGTATGTCTGCAGATGCTTACCACATTACCGCACCTCATCCTGAAGGTATTGGCGCTTATTTGGTTATGGAAGACGCGTTGTCCGATGCAAACTTGAAACCGGAAGCAATTGACTACATAAATGTACATGGTACATCCACCACCTTGGGGGATATTAGCGAAGCAAAGGCTATTAAAAAATTATTTGGCGAGCATGCATATAATTTAAATATTAGCTCTACTAAATCTATGACTGGCCACTTATTAGGTGCTGCCGGTGCTGTGGAGGCTATAGCAGCCATTCTAGCAGTAAAACATGATATAGTTCCACCTACCATCAATCATTTTACAGATGATGATGAAATAGATCCAAAACTGAATTTAACTTTTAACAAGGCGCAAAAGCGTACTGTAAATGTAGCTTTAAGTAACACTTTTGGTTTTGGAGGACATAATACCTCAGTGTTGTTCAGTAAAATTACCGAATAGTGAACCTTTTTTTGAGGAAGCTATTTTATTCGTTAAAAAGACATTCAAAAGATGAAAAAAGGCTTATTGCCGCAATTGCCAGAATTGTGGGTAGTAAGCCTTTAAATTTGAAGTTATATTTACTTGCCAGTAAGCATAGTTCTATTGCTCGAAGTTACAAGGGAATAAAGGAATCGAACGACCGGTTAGAGTATTTGGGAGATGCAATTATAGGGGCAGTTGTTGCAGAGTTTCTATTTAGTAAATTCCCTTATAAAAATGAAGGGTTTCTTACCGAAATCAGGGCGCGCATTGTTAACCGAGATAGCCTAAATCACCTGGCTAAAAAAATAGGCCTCTCTGACATAGTAGAATTCAATCAAAACAGAAAACATTCTCACTCTTTCAAATCACTTTATGGTGATGCTTTAGAAGCTTTAGTAGGAGCATTATTTCTTGACAGGGGTTATTATGCTTGCAGTAAATTTATTATTTCCAAGTTACTTCTAAATCATATTGATCTTGAAGATATTGTGAAAAACAACCCAAATTATAAAAGTAAAATTATAGAATGGGCGCACAAAGAAAACAAAGACATCCGTTTTGAGATATTAGAAGTAAAGGGTGAGAAACATAATAAAGAATTCATAGCACAAGTTTTTATCAACGATAATCCCATGGCTCAAGGTAGCGGATTCAGTAAAAAGAAAGCAGAGCAAGATGCCGCTGAAAAATCATGCGACATGCTTACTATAAAATAATTATCAAAAATTATGTATATTTTTTTTAACTACGTGATTTGGGCCCCAAATCCTGATATTTTTTCGATTTCTTTTTTAACAGTCCGATGGTATGGCTTATTATTTGCCCTGGGTTTTATTATTGCTCAGCAAATAATGTTCTACATTTATAACAAAGAAGGGAAACCTCAAAGAGATGTAGAGTCACTGACTATTTACATGGTAATAGCTGTCGTTATTGGTGCAAGATTAGGACACGTGCTTTTTTATCAACCGGAAGTCTATTTCTCAGATCCAATCAAGATATTGAAAGTTTGGGAAGGAGGACTTGCCAGTCACGGTGCAGCTGTAGGTATTTTGATTGCAATTTTGCTATATGTCAACTTTTACATTAACATTTCTTTTTCCAGTTTCAAGATTAAAAAACGTAAAAGAAAAGACCAAAATTACCTTTGGGTTATTGACCGCTTAGTTATTGTAGTTGCTTTGGCTGGTTGCCTGATTAGATTAGGCAATTTAGTTAATTCAGAAATTGTAGGTAAGCCCTCCAATAGTAATTGGGGATTGGTTTTTGCCTGGGAAGCTAAAGAACTTTTATTAAGCGACAACCTAATAGAAGAAGTAGAGGTAACAAAACCAGACGAAGCTTCAATAAAAACACCACAAGCTGCTGATGGCCTTGTACCCGTAAAATTTATTTTGAAGTTTGTTGCTGGCGAAGGATATTTTGAAGAAACAGATGTAAGAGCTTATATTGAAAACTCTATCAAGAAAAACTTGAAGTATAGCTATGTCGAAGATCACCTGGAAATACCTCATGAACAGCCATTAAATTATCAATTGGATCAAAAAGGAGGTCATTATATTGCTAGCGTTGAAGTATTGGGAATAGCTCGTCATCCTGCACAGTTATACGAAGCGATCTCCTATTTTTTACTTTTTATCGCTTTATTTTTAATATGGAATAAAAAGAAACAGCATACTACCCAAGGGCTAATATTTGGAATTTTCCTGATAATCCTTTTTGGATTACGTTTTATTTATGAATTTTTAAAAGAAAACCAAGTATCCTTTGAGGATAACTTACTATTAAATATGGGGCAATGGCTAAGCATACCTTTTATTTTAGGGGGTCTTGGATTGCTAATATATGTTTATAAAAAAAGAAAGCATAACCATTCTCGTGAATAGGTTATGCTTATATTTTGAGTTTTTGCCTGTTTGTATTAAAATTAATGTCTTTTTCTATTGTCTGCTAATAAGTTATCATGTGCAAATATCCGATACTGATCGAACATCGACCTTGTTACATTTTTTATATATCGATCATTATCAAAATTATCATTTCCAAAAACACTTGACGCGTAGCCTTGCCATACCGTATTATCTTGCTCATGGTCGCGCATGATAACAAACAAAGTTCCTTTCTTTAGGTCCAATTGAACTGGATCATATTCTTCACTTTCATTTCCATATCGCATCCAATTTTCTAGTAATGGTTGATGATAACTAGTTATCTTCAAGTCATCATAAAACAAACGATAGGCAATGAGTAAATTGGGATTATCTTCATTAAAAGTATATCCTTGTAATTCTAAACGCTTCTTTATAGCATCTTCTATAGAAGCATTCATGGGATGTTTTTTCAATTCAAGATTTAATTCATTTTGGAAAGCAAATGTTTTGTATTCTTTAAATTTTCCTTGGTAACTATAGTCGGATTCTACAGCATAATCCTGGTAAGATACACAGCTAGATAGTAACAAAATCATGGTGGTTATTAATGCAATATTTTTCATGTTCCTATTTTAATTTTAGTTTTTGTTTAGGAGCGCTAAGGTAAAAGCTAACTGAAAGATAAACCACTACAATGATCGTGAAAAGGCAAATGTGTAAGGATTTACACGTTTAAAAAAGGAGCTTTAAGATAAAAAGGTGTGTATATAAACAGCAATTCAAATAAGAAATAGTTATATACTCATTGAAACTGCTGTAATGAATTGATAAATTATAGTAGAATAGCTACAAATAACTGCTAATTGTAACGAGACTTTACTGCAAAATCCTCTGCAAAAAATCGGTATTGATCAAAAATTGACCTGATGGCTCTTTTTAAATACCTGTCATTATTAGTAGAATATGGATTTCCAAACAATCCTGAAGCATATCCTTGCCAAATTGCTTTTTCTCTTTTATTATCCCAAAGCAATACTAATAAAGTACCTTCTGTAAGATTGTATTTAACTGGATCATATCCTTCTTTTTCATCTTCTCTTTCGGCCCATTCTTCTATTTCAGGTTGATTGTATCCTTGAAATTTAAAATTATCATAGAAGATCTTATATGAAACGATTAAATTAGGTTTGCGATCCGTGAGGCTATAACCTTGAAGTTCTAACCTTGATTTAATTGCATCTTCAATGACTGGATTTGATGTAGTAGAATCAATTTTTGGGTTGGTATAATTTAAAAAATTAAAGGTTTTATATCTTTTAAATTTACCATAGTAGCTGTAATCAGATTCTACCGTGTATTCTTTAAAGTTGAAGCAGCCTGAAAGCAAGAATATTACAGCAAATAACGCGAGTCCTGAGTTTTTCATTATAAAATATTTTTAAATCCTGAAACTTCAATACAAAACTTCAATAAATTTACACCAAATAAATTAAAAATTACAATATAGCAAGAAATTATTTGACTAAATCATAACTACAGGCAAGAAAAAAGGTTTTATTAAAATATTTTTTAGGCAGAACTACTTGTAACCCCTTGAATGTAAGAAATATAAAATTTAATTATTGCTGTTTTAGTTCAAAAATATGGTTGATCTAGTTATTATAAAATAGTTACTATTTGTATTTAATTAAGTTATCAAAAATATAATCTATTTTATTTCTGTTCAATCCGAATATCCTTCAGCAAAACATTCTGTTCAGATTTGGAAATCAATTCCTCAAAATGATTTAAATATTTAATAGCAGTGTTTTTGAGTGGACTGGATATGGCTGGCACATCATTTTCTCCATAATGATCGATTTTTTCCTTAAGGGAAGAAAGGCTTATTTGATTAATATCTCTGGCTGGTTGATATTTAGCATCGCTTCCATCACCAATTTCGGTAACAATTTTTTGCTGCTGCAATAAGTAAAGCATTGACTTGATATAGTATAACGGTACATGAAGCTCGTTTGACAAATTATAGGCCGTTAATGGCTCTTCTCCTTTTTCAAAGCGCTTTATTACAAGATACGAAATCATCACGCACACCAGCTTTTTATGATAATTGTTTAATTCAGGGTGTTCTTTCTTTGCTTTAAAACCTCGAGTATTTTGAATAGCATAACTTATTTCTGCTCCATACAAAAATATGAGCCATGAAACCTGGAGCCAAATCATAAATAGTGGAACAGCGGCAAAAGTACCATAAATAGCTCCATAACGAGCAGCACCTATCTGAAAAGTAATGTAGCCCCATTGAGCTAGTTGGTACAATGTACCAGCAAGTATTCCAGCAATTGCAGCAGACCTAAACCTTACTTTGGTATTGGGTAAAATAAGATAGGTGAGCGTAAGTAACGTCCAAATTAAAGTATAAGGAATAAATTGAATAAATATTCTCACTGCCGGATCAGCAAAATCTTCAATCTGAGTAGCCTTGGTAAATGAAAATATTAATTTGCGAATATATACAGTAATACTGCTTGACAAGAATATAAGTATAGGACCTACTAACGTAATAGTAATATAGTCTGAGATCTTGCGAATTAGGGGCCGGTGCTTCTTTATTCCCCAAATTCGATTAAGTGCATCTTCTACATTGTGAAGCAATTGGATAATAATATAAAACAAAAATACCAAGCCTGTGCCTGCTACCACACCTCCTTTAGTATTTTCAATTATGCCTTCTGCCATTACTTCCAGCCTATCCAGAAAACTTTCTTCTGAAGCACTCATTCCATCCGGTGGATCAGCCGGGTCTTCGAGCATTTGCTGTTCAAGCACTTGTAGGTTTTCTGAAAGCACTTGTTTTAAATCAGTTTCAAAACCAAAGCCTTTGGCTATACCAAAGGCTAATCCTAATACAGGCACGATTGATAATAAAGAAAAATAAGTGAGGGAGGCCGCACGCATGGCACAATTATCTTCCTGATATCCTTTGACAGCAACAATCAACACCCGCAGCAAATTGAAATACCATCCTTTATAGGGATAATTTTTGGCATCAATAATCCAGATGTCTCTATTTAAAAACTTGATAACCTTATTTAGCCGCGATTTAAACTTGCTCATATTGCTTTTGTAAAATAAGGCCTAAATATAAAAAATTTAACTTAACATTTGCAGTTTGATTATTTATTTAAAAAAGACGGACATGGTTTAACTCAAAAATGAATTTATTTCCTTGGCGTAATCATCAAGTTTTTCACCATCTTCTTGCATTTTTTCAAAACAAAAATCATATGCTGCTTCAACATTGAGCATTGATTGAATTTCTTCTTGATCAATCATGCCATTTATCTTTTCAATTATTTGTTTACTTAAAGCAACTTTAGCTGGTTGGCTTCTCAAAGCCCTGTTTTTACTTTCGGAAAAGAATAGTAGATTTCTTTTTAAAAGCTTCTTTTCATTTTGATCCATGAAGATAATACAAGTTTAATTTTCTACTAAGTTATAGCTTTTCAAACTACCATTATCAACAATTTTTCCACATCTTGCCTAGGTGAAAATTGACTTTAGTTACTAATTACGAAAGAGTGTCTGATACAGAAAAAATACAATTTATTTAATAATTTAATTTTACAAGAGTTACTTGTTTTTCCAGTTTTTAGCATCTACTCGCCATGATTTTAAAATTTTCATTTGATCTTCATTGATCTTTCCCATGGCTAAAGCTTGATCAAGCATGGCAGGATAATGACTCAGGCTCACCAATGGAACATTCACCTTTTCAAATTCTTCATCGGCTGTAGGAAAGCCATAAGTGAAAATTGAAATTATACCCTTTATAATATATCCGGCATCATGGAGTGACTGAGCAGCAGCCAGCGAACTGCCTCCAGTGGAAACCAGGTCTTCAACTAATACTGCTTTTTTTTCAGGCATTATTTTGCCCTCTACAAGGTTTTCAAGTCCATGCTTTTTGGCACTCGCCCTTACATAATTAAATGGCATACCCAACTCATCGGCAACCAAAGCGCCTTGAGGAATACCCGCAGTTGCTACACCTGCTATTACTTCTGCATCACCAAAAAAAACCCGAACCGCTTCCGCTAAATTTTGCTTGATAAATGTTCTTATTTCAGGATAAGAGAGTGTCTGCCGATTGTCACAATAAATTGGCGATTTCATGCCTGAAGTCCATGTATAGGGTTTGGCAATATTGATTTTGATGGCATCAATTTCTAATAAGTGAGCAGCAACTTTTTTGCTTACTTCTGCATTTAAAATTTTATATCCCATAATGATAATTTTGAAAAATTGAGGTAAATGAAAAATATTTAAACTAAATCAATTTAATTTGTGCTAAAATTAGAGAAGAGCTGCCACATAAAAAATAATTTGGATGAAGCTTTTTATAAATAACAACCCCTTAAGCGTAAAAAAACTGTCGGAGATAAAAGACTTCTCTGAATACGAGGTTATCATAGAGCAGGATGAAAAAATCGATTATCAACTTTTTAAAGATGATGTTCTTTTGCTAAACCCTACTATAGAGCAGGTAGACATGGTAATTAGGTATTTATATCAAAAATACATCAAGGGTATAGAATCGATTACTTTTGCCGGCAGTAGCAAAAAGTATATTAAAAAAACGGTTAAGAAGCAGTTTACTATTATAAAAGCTGCAGGAGGCTTGGTAGTAAAAGATGATAAATTTTTATTAATTTATCGTCAAGGTAAGTGGGATTTACCGAAAGGCAAATTAGAACGCGGTGAAAAAACCAAAAAAGCAGCTATACGAGAAGTAGAAGAAGAATGCAATATTAGAGTGAAACGCGGACCAAAAATCTGCTCAACCTGGCACACTTATACTCGAAATAATAAAAAAGTATTGAAAAAAAACTCATGGTATTTGATGACAATACTAGATGAAAAGAATATGGCACCTCAAACAGAAGAGGATATAGAAGAAGTTCGTTGGCTGCTTCCTCGCGAGGCAAATCATGCTCTTTACAACTCTTATCCTTCTATTCGATATGTTTTTAGGCAGTATTATAAGATGATAGATAAAACGAAACCCAAAACCATGTAGCTTTATCGCTCTTATGTTCCTGACTTTGTGTTCAGTTTTAATTTTATCAATCGTTGCCTTTTAACATTGGCTGTATGCTGAGCAAATATAAGCACCTCTTCCTCATTGATCCGGTTATACAATTCTGTTCGTACCCGAAACCCATTTAATTCATCCTCAGTTGCTACAATTTTTCTTTTATAACTACCATCAGGCTTTAATTCATTACTCATTAGCACCTGGTCTTTTTTACCACCAATTATCGGGAATGCCTGATAAATGAGACCTCGGGTATGGGTTATATTTCTTTTATTATCATTGTAAAAGAAATGCAGGAATAAAAAAATGACTTTTAACAGGAAATGTTAACTTTAAAGCTGGTAAGGCAAGTATTTACTTACCTCTCCCTTGTATTTATGCACCTCCCTAATGATTGAAGAACTTACTCCGGCATACTGAGAAGATGTAATTAAAAAAACAGAATCAAGTTCTGAATTTAAATCTTTATTAACCTGCGCTATACTATTTTCATACTCAAAATCTGTAGTATTACGTAAGCCTCTCAGCAAAAATTTAGCGTCGTGTTTCCTAGCAAGCTCCGCGGTAAGATCATTGTAAGTAATTATCTGAATGTTAGGGTAAGGCTGGAAAGTTTCTGATATTTTTTCAATCATTAAATCTAAAGTGAAATATCGCTTCTTTTGGCTATTGTGTCCTATGGCTATTATTATCTTATCAAATAGTCGTAATCCTCTTAATACGATGTCTTCGTGCCCTTTGCTGAAGGGATCGAAAGAGCCAGGAAATAAAGCTATTCGACTCATTATTGACACAGATAAATTCCGTAAACATCAATGAAATGATGCTCAGGGATTTCGTCGAACATGAAACCTTGCTTTAAAAATGAAGCTGAACCACCAAACTTGATATTTTTGAAATATCTTAATAGCTCTTTTAGGTGAGCCGAGTTTTTTCTGATATATCCCCATAGGATAATGCCATTAATGCCTATATCATAATTAAGCTCTTTGGCTACCAGGTTTATAAATTTGATATAGTCAGAAAATTCTTTAATTAAAAATTGATTATAATAAATCAATCTTTGATCTTCAATTAAGGAAATATGCAATCGCCCCCTATCTACATAAAGGTACATTTTTTTATTACGTGTTTTATTTTTACTATTAAAAACACCACTTATAATGCCGCAACTTTGATGGCTTACCTGATATTCAATATTTTGATATATTGTATCAAAAAACGCTTGCACCTTTTTTTCAAATGCAAATACAGTATATATGTCATTAAATGAGATTAAATTATATCTGTAGGTTTCTATTGATGTGTCAAGATCGGCATTGTATTTTAAATAATCAAAAAGTGCGGTTTTGTCGAATGCATCTTTAGGTACTAATGAAAATTTGCTCGTTTTAATAGAAATCTTTACCGATTTCCAAAAATTGGCTATCAAGAAATGATGCTCATCAAACAGGTATTTTAGAATAGCCACCCTATCTTCAGGAGAGTTGGCCGAAGGAAAAATGTAATCTTCGAGTAAGAGACAGGTACTGTTACGTGAATCAATCACACATATTTGAAAATCATTACTCCCCAGCTGTAATGAAAGGGAGTAATGATGTAAATTATCAATATTGAAGTACCGAGTGTCCTTAACCCGATGAAGTAATTTATATTTTTTGGAGCCAGTTTGCAAATGCTATTCCCAGTTACCAGTAATTGAAACTTCTGTTTTTGATCCGAACCTCAATGGCTTTTGATTAAATATTTTACTATCTTCATCCCTGACCGGGTTAATCGGGTCGAAATCCTTAACCTCAATTACATCTACTTTCAACTCACCTTTGGCAACTTTATCAGCAAATAATATAAATTTCTGATTTTCTTTACCAGGTATATACGGCAACCTGTTTAGATTGAAGGTGGGATATCTTTGCTCATTGAATAAAGAATCATAAACATTCACCATAGCCAATGTATCTAAATCTATTACAACGCTATCCACACCATAATCTAGTGTAATAATTTCTTCAGTACGCTGTATCAAAGGGATATTTCCATTTTTTATAAAATTGGTAAGAGAATCCCAGCTGTCAGTATATTGCCCATTTACTGAATGATAAGCTGTCTGAGCCTCCCTAATCCATTTCAGCTTTTGGATTATTTGCTTTTCTGTTTTTTCTATTTTAGCCGCCTCTTCAATTCTCAGGTTAATTCGATAATACAAAAAACCCGCTAATCCAATTGCAACAATCAAGAAGAAAATCGATAAAATTCTGGTCAAATTCATCAGTCTTAGTAATTTTTAATATTTACAAAATTAATATTATTAATGATAAAGCAAAACAAATTATTTAAAAGGTGGCAAAATATTATTTTTCAAATATGAAATACCCCCTTTTATTTATCAAATCGGGCAAACTATTACATTTATTAAAGATGTTATGCTTATTATTAGGAGCCAAATTATGTATTTCCTCCCAATCCATAAATCGCACATCTTCAATAATTTGCTCTCCCTCTTTCATTTCCGGATCTAATCCTTTAATTAATCGCCCTTCAATTTTTTCTACCACAAAAAAAAGCTCAACAGCATGCAGTGGTTTTACTAATAATTCATGAACGAATAAAAAGTCACAAACTTTTACTTTTAATCCTACTTCTTCTTCAAATTCACGCTTTAAAGCCTCTGAAGCAGATTGCCCGTAATCCATTCCCCCACCTGGTACATTCCATAGAAAGCCAGCTTTTCCCAGTGATCGATGACGCACCATTAATATCCTATCCTTTTCAATTAAAATGCCATTTACCCTGGTGCGAAGTCGTTTTCCAAAAGTCTTCACTATTTCATCATTGAACACCATCGATTTAATATTTGGGGCTTAAAGTTAGAATTATTTAAGCTATCTGTTGTGCTTTTAATGATTAATTTTGCATCTAATAATTTAAAGCGGAGGAGCATTTTGCCAGAAATAAACAAAATCATAAGTAGGTATTTTCCATTTACACCTACCAAAAGCCAACAAAAATTTTTCAAAGTGTTTCAACAATTCATGGAAAATAAAGATGATAAGCCTGCCATGATGTTGAAAGGCTATGCCGGTACCGGAAAAACAACCATTGTGAGTACTTTGGTAAAAGTGCTACCACTACTTAACTTTAAGTTTATGTTACTGGCACCCACGGGTAGGGCTGCTAAAGTGATGTCATCTTATTCCAAAAAAAGAGCCTTTACAATACATAAAATTATATTTAAAACAGAGTCTGATCCGGAGCAAGGGGTTTTTGCCTTCAGCAGAGCAGAAAACAGGCAAAAGAAAACAGTTTATATTGTAGATGAAGCATCAATGCTGTCAGATGAACATGAGTTTGGCTCTAAGGGAGTATTAGGAAGCTTAATAGAATATATTTTTTCACAATCAGATAACCGTTTAATACTAATTGGCGATGATGCTCAATTGCCTCCGGTACATCAAACAAAAAGTCCAGGACTGGAAAAGTTGTATTTGCAGAGTCGCTTTAAGCTATCGGTTTTTGAAACAGAGCTAGTTGATGTAATGCGGCAGGATTTACAATCGGGCATCTTGTTTAATGCTACGCATCTTAGAGAGTTAATCCCTCAGAAAGATTGGCAAATAAAATTAACCACGAAAAGCTTTAAGGATGTTTACCGTATGAATGGCGAAAAAATGGAAGATGGCCTTCGCTATGCCTATGATAAATATGGCACCGAAAATACCATCATCATTTGTCGCTCTAATAAACTGGCGGTCAATTATAATCGATACATTCGCCAGGTGGTACATTTTTATGAGAATGAACTGGAAGCTGGTGATATGCTGATGGTAGTGAAAAACAATTACTATTTTTTAGGAGAAGATAGCAAAGCAAACTTTTTGGCCAATGGTGAAATGGTGGAAGTAATGAAAATTGTAAGATTTGAAGAGCTTTATGGCAAAAGATTTGCAACATTGCAATTGCGACTAATAGACTTCCCGGAAGAGCCGTCGTTTGAGGCAAAGGTTTTGCTCGATACTCTTTATTCAAATACTGCAAGTTTATCCAGTGAAGAAAACAGGACTTTTTACCAGGAAGTAATGAATGATTACCTACACCTTGATTCGAAAAAGAAAATTCGGGAGGCGATGTCCAATGATCCATACCTGAATGCTTTACAGGTAAAATTTGCTTACGCACTTACTTGTCACAAGGCGCAGGGCGGGCAATGGAATGCAGTGTTTGTGGATCAGGGGTATTTAACCGATGAAATGGTGAATCAGGAATACTTGCGCTGGTTGTACACAGCAGTGACCAGGGCTACTGATGAGTTGTTTCTGGTAAACTTTAAAGCAACTTTTTTCGGGTAAGGGATGTTAAGACGATGAGATTATTAATTAAAATTTAGCTTATGAAAAATTATATGAAAATATTTATAGTTTCAGTTCTCGTAATATTTTCCATTCAAGGAATTGCTCAGGATCAGGAGAAAAACGGACCAAAAATAAAATTCGATAAAGAACAGCATGAATTTGGGGATGTGAAACAAGGTGAAAAAGTAAGTCATTCATTTACTTTTAAAAATACAGGAAATGAACCCTTAGTTTTAAATAACGTGCTCGCTACCTGCGGTTGTACGGTTACCGAATGGCCCAAAGATCCGGTACAACCGGGCAAATCAGCTGAAATTGAAGTGAAGTTCAATACGGCAGGCAGACTAGGCAAACAAAATAAAGTGATCACAATAATCTCCAATGCTATATCGCCGCAAACCAGAATTAAAATTATGGCCAACATAACCGAAAGCTAAAAAAAGGGGGACTGTCCACAAAGCTTTGTAAAAATGCTTTTACGACAGTCCCTGATTTTTAATTCAAATCCAGTGTATCATTAAGTATAAAATGCACTGTGCCATTTAGAAATTGGCTTTGGCAATAGCAACAGCCAAAAGTGTCCAGCCAATAATCATAAACAAGCCTCCTATTGGTGTTACGGCTCCCCAGGCACCTGTATTGGTTAAACTTAAAATGTACAGTGAACCGGAAAAAAATAAAATTCCCAGCAACATGGCAAAAGCGGCGTATGGTAAAAGAGAGTCTGATACACGGTTCATGAGTAGCCCGATCAAGAATATGGCCAAAGTGTGATAAAACTGGTATTTTACTGCTGTTTCAAATGTGTCTAATCTGTCATTGGCAAGAAGGATTGCTTTCAATCCATGAGCGCCAAAAGCGCCAATTCCTACTGATAATGCACCCAGCAAGGCGGCTATTAAAAGAATTGTTTTTTGCATGAAGAATTTTATTTTAAGAAAATTTTACAACAATATAAAAAATCAAAATTGACGATTATTGATAGTTTCTGGCGCCAAATATCGCACTTCCAACCCTAATGATGGTGCTGCCTTCCTCGATAGCTATCAGATAATCATTGCTCATGCCCATCGAAAGTTCTATAAAGTTAACATTTGTTGCCTCATAATTTTTAAGCTTTTCAAAAAGCTGTTTCAGGTGGCGAAATTCATTCCTGATTATATTTTCATCCTCGGTAAAAGTAGCCATCCCCATCAGACCTTTAATTGATACGTTTTCATATTTTTTGATCTCATCAGATTCAAATAGTTGCACAAGTTCCTCACCTGAGAAGCCAAATTTAGATTCTTCCCTGGCAATATGAACTTGCAATAAGCATGGAATAGTTCGCGCAACTTTCGCTCCTTGTTTATTTACTTCTTTCAAAAGACGCGCGCTATCCACTGAGTGTATCAAATGCACGAAAGGAGCGATCTGTTTTACTTTATTACGCTGCAAATGACCTATCATGTGCCATTCAATGTCTTTGGGAAGTGATTCATACTTTTCAACCATTTCCTGTACTTTATTTTCGGCAAACAACCTTTGGCCAGCTTGGTAGGCTTCCATGACATCTTGATTAGGCTTTGTTTTGCTTACCGCGGCAATTTTTATTTTTTTTCCCGTGGCTAAATTTTCAAATTTATTAACATTGCTACTGATACTCATTATTATTTATTCTATTAGTTTTGAATCAAAAATTTGAGAAATTAAGATATCTTTAAACTGTTTTGTTGCAAAAATAACTTTAAATTTAAATAGTATGCCAATTATAGGTACATTGTTGAAAAAAGGTATAAAGCTAAGAGAAAGCTTAGAACAGGAATATTCTTCACCTTTCGATCTGCAAAAGTCTGAATTGAGAAAATTGATAATTTCGGCCAGAGACACTGAATTCGGAAAGCATCACGATTTTAAATCAATTTTACAAAGCTTTAAAATTCCGGAAATTCATAGATTTTATAAAACGTTTAAAGAAAATGTGCCTGTTAATAGTTACAACGACATGTATAGTAGCTGGTGGCATAAAACTCATCGCGGGGCAAAAAATATAAGCTGGCCTGGCAAGGTGAAATATTTTGCCCTGAGCAGCGGCACTTCCGAAGCATCATCGAAATATATACCTGTTACCCGTGATATGTTCAAGGCAATTCAAAAAACCAGTATCCGCCAAATACTTTCCTTGCGGCATTATGAGTTGCCCGATCACCTTTTTACCTCAGGAATTTTAATGTTGGGTGGTAGTACGCATCTTAACCACCGGGGTGCTTATTTTGAAGGTGATCTAAGTGGAATCACTGCTTCTCAAATTCCCTTTTGGTTTCAACATTTTTATAAACCAGGCACAAAAATTGCCAAAATCACCGACTGGGACAGCAAATTGGATGAAATTACAGAAAATGCAGCCAAATGGAATATTGGGGTTATTGTGGGAGTGCCTGCCTGGATTCAGATACTTATAGAGAAAATAATTGACCATTATCAAGTGGAGACTATCCATGATATTTGGCCTAACCTGAGCATTTATGTGCATGGTGGTGTGTCTTTTGATCCTTATCGCAAAGGATTTGAAAAATTGGTAGCGAAGCCATTGACTTATATTGAAACTTATTTGGCTTCGGAAGGATTTATTGCTTTCCAAACTAAGCCTAATCGCCGCTCGATGAGATTGGTGATGAACAACGGCTTGTTCTATGAATTCATTCCCTTTAATGAAAATAACTTTAATGAAGAGGGTGAATTAAAAGAAAATCCTGAAACATTTATGATTGACGAGATTGAGGAAAATAAAGAGTACGCGCTGTTGCTTAGCAGCTGCGCGGGTGCCTGGCGATACATGATAGGTGATGTCGTTAAAATGGTATCCCGGGAAGAATCTGAGCTAATTATTACAGGCCGTACCAAACATTTTCTTAGTCTGTGCGGAGAGCACCTATCGGTAGATAATATGAATAAGGCTGTAGAATTGGTGGCCAATGAGTTAAATATTGACATAAAAGAATTTACTGTAGCTGGGATTCCGTATAAGAGTCTGTTCGCTCATCATTGGTATATTGGCACCGATGATGCGGTTGATCAGGATAAAATAACAAAATTACTGGATGCCAAGCTGAAAGAATTGAACGATGATTACCGGGTAGAAAGAAGTGCTGCATTAAAAAAAATAATAGTAGATGTTTTGCCGGTCAACAGGTTTTATAATTACTTAAAGTTACATGGGAAAGAAGGAGGTCAAAATAAATTTCCCAGAGTGATGAAAAGCAATAAATTTGCAGACTGGAAAAATTATTTAGAATCAGAAAATAATAAGGAATGAGTATAGTAGGCAATGGACTACTATTTGGATTGATTCTTTCAATGTTTATAGGCCCTGTATTTTTTGCCTTAATCCAAACAAGTATAGAAAAAGGTTTCAGCGCTGGAGTAGGCATGGCTATCGGTGTATCGTTCAGTGACACAATTTATATTTTTCTCACCTATTTAGGCATAAGTAAATTAATTAATACCGATTCTTTTCAAGTTATACTAGGTATTGCAGGAGGAATATTGCTTCTTTCGTTTGGCGTGTATACCATTGTAAGACCGGTAGTGGCCCGCAAGCTCGAAAGAGAAAAGGAAACCCGAAAAGGATGGTTGCAGCAGGTAATGAAAGGTTTTGTGTTAAACGGTATCAACCCTTCCATACTTTTCTTTTGGATAGGCGTTATCAGCTTGGCCTCTACAAAGTACAAGTATGGCAATCAGGAAATGATATTGTTTTTTATTGCTATATTGTGCACTGTACTTATTATTGATATCACTAAATCTTATTTAGCTAATCGGTTACGCTCATTTATAACCGTAAGATTTATTCGTATAATGAATCGAGTGGTAGGAATTGCACTAATAGTTTTTGCTTTGAAATTATTATTGGGTGTTTTTGCTTCTCAAACCGTAAGTGCGCACGAACTGATCAAATTATCACTTTAGTTTTGTCCTGCTACTACTACTACTATTTCACCTTTTATGTCTTTATTTTCGAAATAATGCAGAACTTCTGTTAAAGAACCATTGATCGTTTCTTCAAAATGCTTGGTAAGCTCCCGCGAAACGGAGGCTTGCCTTCCAGCCCCACAATGATCGATCAACTGTTGCAAAAGCTTGAGTAAACGGTACGGCGACTCATATAAAATAATGGTTCGGTTATCTTTACTTAAAAACTCAAGCCTGGTTTTACGCCCTTTTTTGTGGGGTAAAAATCCTTCGAAAACAAATTTTTCGGCTGGTAAACCAGACTTAACTAAGGCGGGTAAAAAAGCGGTAGCCCCTGGCAGGCATTCTATTTTTATACCCTCTTTAATGCATTCTCTTACCAATAAAAAACCAGGATCGGAAACGGCTGGTGTTCCGGCATCGGTTATCAGAGCCATTTTTTCACCTTTATTTAACCGGGCAACTAAGGCATAAAGCACCTTATGCTCATTAAACGCATGGTAACTCTGCAATTGATTTTGAATCTGGTAGTGTGTCAAAAGCTTTTTTGAGGTGCGGGTATCTTCAGCGAGTATTACATCTACCTCTTTCAATATTCTTAAAGCTCGTAAAGTAATATCTTCTAAATTACCTATAGGTGTAGGTACTAAAAATAAAGCTGTTGATGATTCCTGCATTTCGAAATTAAAGAAGGGGGAATTGCCCCTTTCTTTTAAACTAATTTATCTATGGCTTCTGCCAAATTTTTATCCTTATCAGTTACTGTACCACCTGCATCATGAGTATTAAGCTCAAAAACCACTTTATTGTATACATTTGACCAGTTAGGGTGGTGATTATGTTTTTCTGCAAGAATAGCCACCTTTGACATAAACCCAAAAGCTTCTATGAAATCTTTAAATTCGAATGTTTTTTTCAGTTTGTTATCTTCTTCTTTCCACATAATAGTAATTTAGTTTTTAATTGTAAATAGCAACTTAACAAAATATCCACCCTGGCTGTTCATAATAGGCTATTGAGCAATAATTACATATTGATAATCCAAGCTTTTTTCATCTATTGCAAACTCTTTAAAGCCTGCTTTACGTAATTCAGCAAAAACCTGTTCCGGTGAAATTTTTATCTTATCCGGTGGGCCTACTGGTATATTTCCTTTTTTATAATCTAAAATAGCTAACCGACCATTAGGCTTTAAGCCGTGCTTTACTTTACTGAAATATTCAGGGCGGTTCTCGATAAATGGATAAGTATTTACTAAAAGCACTACATCTGCCTCCCCTGGGTTCAAACTCGGGTCATCTTCGCTAGTAAGCCTGGTTTTTATCTTTTGTGAAATAGTATCTGCAATTTCTAATTTTCTTTCTTCAATATACTCGATAAAGCGTTCATCAATATCTATCGCGATTACTTTATCAGCAAATTGCGCTACCCTTATGGCAAAATACCCGGTTCCGGACCCTATATCAGCCACTGTTTTGTTTTTTAAATCGCCAAGCATATTGAGTACAAGGTCAGGGTTCTGCCAGTTGCGCCGGTTTGGGTCTTCATATATTTCTACTAGTTGCTCAAAGTTAGCAGTTGGGAAATTTTCAACATTTATTTCTTGCCTGCTCGTATCTGATTTTTCAATTGTTGTTGCCGAAGAATCCCGGTTATTTTGTTGCTTTTCTTTTTCGGGTGTATCACAAGCAGAAAGCAAGAATATTGAAATAATTAGTTTTAGCCTCATCAATAAATAAATCGTTTTATACAAAGATATTACATAAGTCTATTTACCTTATCTAAATGTAGGTTTTAAAATACTTATATGTGTAAATTAGCCCATTGATTTAATAAATTTGCGTTTAGCAGAACCAGTTTAATGAAAGCGTAATGAAAGCAAGGGAAAGTTTAAAAAGGGAAGAATATGAATCAATCAAAAAGAGCTATTTTAATATTTATGCTGTATTTCTATCTGAAGGAGATATTACCAGGCAATTGGTTGATTGTATTTTGAAGTGGGGTTTACAACTGGATCTTACCGAACAGGAGTTAGAAGATGTAATAAAAATGCGTGATTCTTATACATTTAAAAAGCCCTCACGTGAAGATGCTATCGAACAAATATATGACCTGGTTTACATGATTTATCTTGATGATGTTGTTGAAGACATTGAATTGGAAGTAGCCATGCGATTTGCTGAAAAGCTTGGTTTTCAACCACATGTAGTTGGTGATTTACTTAAAGCTATCGTTTCTGCACCCTCCGATGGGATAGATCATTTTCAACTTAGAAATGATATTAAATATTTGTTGGATAGCGAAGGAAAATAAGATCAATAATTTCTCAATTGTTTTGCTTTTTTATTAGAATAGGAGACAAATGATAAAAAAGCCTATTAAAAACACTATTAATCCACAATTGTTCTTTATATTTTTACGGATTCCCTTATTGTAAAGAGCTTGGGGCAAAGTTCCTATTTCTTAAGATTGGGCTGTAATTATCGAGAAATAACTTTTGCAAATACATAAAGAAACTTGATTGAATGGAACAAAAGTATGCTATAATAGTGGCTGGTGGCAAAGGCTCCAGAATGCAAAGTGAGACTCCAAAACAATTTCTCAATCTGAATGGCAAACCAGTTTTGATGCATACTTTGCAAGCATTCAAAAATTATGATCCAAAAATCAAGATTATTTTGGTGCTTCCCTCACAGGAGTTAGATCATTGGAATCACCTGAAAAAGCTTTACAATTTTGAAATGGAGGTAAAGATGGCCAATGGAGGAAACAGCCGATTTCAGTCAGTGAAAAATGGTCTTGCAGAAATTTCAGGAGATGGTCTGGTAGCTATTCACGACGGAGTTAGGCCTATGGTAGCCCCCGACCTAATAGGCGCTTCATACAACATTGCTGCTATTCATCATTCAGCTGTAGCTGCCGTGAGGCTCAAAGAATCTATTCGAATGATAGATAAAGATGCCACTCACGCAATGGACCGCTCACGTTACAGATTAATTCAAACGCCACAAACTTTTAAGGTTTCGCTTATAAAAAAAGCATATGAAATAGAAGAAGTGGATACACTTACAGATGATGCAAGTGTATTTGAACGAGCTGGTCATTCAATCTCATTGTTTGAAGGCGATTATAAAAATATTAAAATAACCACTCGTGAAGATATGATTTTAATCGAGGCCTTACAGAAAATGGACGAAAAATTGGTTTGAGGCTACAAACTCCAGGTAATCAAAACCGAACCTCCTATATAAGCAAATGCCTCTATAGTTGCTGCTCCATAATTAGGTTTTTCCTGATTAATTAATTCATCAGTTAAACTTTGACCAGGCAATAAAATTTTATCGGTAAGGTACCTTAC
>CAZQEZ010000019.1:0-42788 GCA_964592475.1 uncultured Roseivirgaceae bacterium | reverse complement strand
CCTTTTTTTGGATGTTAGATTTATTTTTGCTTCTTATTTTATTAATTTAGACAAAATATTTCTCTCATGATAAAAGTATTATTTGTTTGTTTGGGCAACATTTGCCGCTCCCCTTTAGCGGAAGCAATATTTAATCAAAAAATAAAAGATTTAAAACTTGAAGACAAAATTACGTCCGACTCGGCCGGAACCTCGAGATACCACTTGCAGGAACCGCCTGATAAACGTACTATTGAAGTCGCGCAAAAACATAACATACCAATCAGCCACTTAGGTAGACAAATAGACACGGTGGATTTCGATAATTTTGATTACCTATTAGCTATGGACCGGGAAAATATGGATGAGATACTGGCACTTAAAAAATATGCTAATCTTCAAAAAATGCCGGAAATTGAATTGATGAGATCTTTTGATAACAAAAAATCAGGAGAGGATGTACCTGATCCTTACTTCGGCGGAAACGATGGATTCGAGCTCGTTTATCAAATACTGGATGAATCTACAGATAATTTTATAAGGTATGTTAGGAAGCAAAAAAACATATAAATAAAAAAAGCGGATTTGATCCGCTTTTTTTATTTATATGTTTTTCTTTTATATTATTGGCCACTGGCGCTGAACACAACTGTATAATTTCCAATTAAACCTGAAACTTTTCCTTTCGAATCGGAAATATTGAAAGTAACAGTGATTTGAGTAGCATTGTCTACACCAGGAGAGTAAGTAACACCTGTAAATTGATCAATAGAAGCGTCTGTTAAAGTAATGGTGCCAGTACCTGAGCCTGCCCAATTCCATGTAGATGTACCCACAGAGCTTATATAATTGGGAGCTCCGGCAGCGGTAAAAGTACCAGGAGCAAAATCTTCTCCTGTGCCAAAAACCAGAGATAGGTTAGCTAGTTCACCGTCCACAGTTCCTCTTGGATCGTTTGTTATTTCGTCTACAGTCCACGGGCTACCATTTTGCAGTGCTCTGGCTGCTTTTTGCTGTTCAGAAAGGGGATTGTCGTCTCCTCCGCCTCCGCAACTAGAATAAAATATAGTTCCAGCAATTATAAGCAGGCTTAGTATGTACTTAATTTCTTTCATAATTGTACTTTTTCTATTGTTTATTTTCAATTAATCCTTAAAGTTTCTAAATAATATTTAAATAATCAATTAAATGTTACTAAAAATATTACACCACATTTACTTTTCTAGTCTCATTTGAGTTTTTTATACTCCATAATATTTAACTCTTGATTGCAAAATTCATATTCTTTGGCATCATTAGAACAAATTATTACCAACTTATTTTTACTTAATTTTAAAACTGAATACTGATACCACTCTACTCCAAGGCTGTCAAGATTGGTAGTAGGTTCATCTAGCATAACTACCGGAACATCGGAATAGAAGCACGTAGCAAGCTTTACCCGTTGCTTCATTCCTGATGAAAAGTTTTTAAGATACTTATCTTTTGCCTGATGGAGCCCTAATTCATTTATGATTTTTTTTATATCATAACCTTTCATTATTTTTTTAAATTGGAAATGGAATTGCAAAAACTCCAAAAGGGTAAACTCTTCAATTAATTCTACATAGGGAGCAGCAATAGCAATTTGCTCAGGAATTAAATCTTCCTCGATTACTTGATTATTTGCTTTAAAAAAGACCGTGCCCTTGTTGACAGGTATAAATCCGCTGGCAACTTGCAAAAGAGTAGATTTTCCTGAACCGTTGGGGCCTATTACTGCATATGCATTGCCAGCAATAAATTGATAATTTAAATTCCGAAAGATCCATTCGTGAGTATATCGCTTGCTTGTATTTTTCAGATGAATTTCAAACATTAAGCAGTAAAACCTTTCATAATACCTCTTTCAGAACTTTTGATGAAATTCATTATCTCATCTCTTTCTTTACTTGCGGGCATTTCCATTTGCAAAAGTTCTACAGCTTTGGCATGGTTAAAGCCTTTTTGGAAAATATAACGATAGATTTCCTGTATCTCATTGATCTTCTCATTGGCGAAGCCACGTCTGCGTAAACCTATGGAGTTTATTCCCGCGTAACTAATTGGCTCACGAGCAGCTACGGTAAAAGGAGGAATATCTTTTCTTACTAAAGAGCCACCTGCTATCATTACATGGGCCCCTATTTTACTAAATTGATGTACAGCGCATGTGCCTCCAAAAATAGCAAAATCATCTACTTCTACATGACCGGCCAGTTGAGTGGCATTGCCAATAATCACATTATTCCCTATAACACAATCATGTGCCACGTGTACGTAAGCCATTAACAATACGTTGCTGCCTATTCTAGTAGTGTATTTATCTACCGTACCTCTACTAATGGTAACAAATTCTCGCACCGTGGTATTATCGCCAATTTCGGCGGTAGTCTCTTCTCCTTTAAATTTTAGATCTTGCGGTGTAGAGCTAACAACCGCCCCGGGAAATATTTTACAGTTTTTCCCTATTCGGGCACCTTCCATTATGTTGGCAGTAGACCCCACCCAAGTACCTTCTCCTATTTCTACATTTTTTTCTATACTTACGAAAGGTTCAATTACAACATTCTTTGCAATTTTAGCCTCCGGGTGAATGTATGCTAGTGGTTGATTCATTGCTCAGATCTTAAAATTCGGGCTGTCATTAATGCTTCACAAACTAGCGTGCCTCCTACAAAAGCATGACCTTGCATTTTAGCAATTCCTCTTCGTATTGGCGATACTAATTCGCATTTCATGGTTAAAGTATCTCCTGGCCTTACCATTTTTCTGAATTTACAATTTTCAATCATCAAAAATTGTGTCCAGTAATTTTCAGGGTCTGGTACCGTATTCAAGACTAAAATACCTCCAGTCTGCGCCATAGACTCAACAATGAGCACACCTGGCATTATAGGGTTATTAGGAAAATGCCCCTGGAAAAAATATTCGCCGGAGGTTACATTTTTTAAGCCTGCAACTGTGGTATCATCAAGATGAAAAACTTTATCGAGTAATAAAAATGGGAAACGATGAGGCAGGTATCCTTGTATCTGATTAACGTCTAATACCGGAGGCATGCTACCATCGTATTGAGGAATATTACTTATGGCCGATTCCTTCATGGCCTTTTTAAGCTTTTTAGCAAAAGCCACGTTTGCGGCATGGCCGGGACGCGCGGCAAGTATTTGTGCTTTTACAGGCCTACCGGCAAGAGCAAGATCACCCATAAGGTCAAGTAATTTATGACGGGCGGGTTCATTACGATGCCGTAATTCTACATTATTCAATATTCCTTCCTTTTTTACCTCTACTTTTGGCTTATTAAAAAGTTCGGCCAGGTAATCCAGTTCGTTATCTTGAACAATTCTATCTACTACTACAATGGCATTATTTAAATCTCCACCTTTAATCAAGTTATTTTTATAAAGCATTTCCAATTCATGCAAAAAACAAAAGGTTCGACTGGAGGCTATTTCTTTAGGAAATTGTTTAATATCGGTAATAGAAGCATGCTGGCTGCCCAATACCGGCGAGTTATAATCAATCATTACAGTAACCCGGTAATCATCAAGTGGCAGAGCTGCTATTTCAACATCGCGAGAATTGTCTCTAAAAAATATGCTTTCTCTCACTTCAAAAAAATTACGCAATGCATTCTGCTCCTCCAATCCTACTTTTTGCAGAGCCTCGATAAACATTCGTGAGCTGCCATCCATAATAGGAGGTTCAGGACCATCAAGTTGAATAAGTACATTGTCTATTTCTAAGCCCACAAGTGCTGCCAAAGTGTGTTCTACCGTATTTACCCGGGCACCATTAGCTTCTATGGTAGTACCTCTGGAAAGATCTACTACGTTATCTGCATCTGCATCCACTATTGGTTGGTCAGGCAAATCTATTCTTTGAAACTTTATCCAATGGTTTGGTTTGGCAGGCAGGAAAGTCATATTTGACTGCACGCCTGTATGTAACCCTACGCCCGAGATAGTAACCGGCTTCTTAATTGTATGTTGCTTATTGTTCATTATTATTCTTACTTGCCGACAAATTTATGATTTTTTCTTCAAGTTGCTGAATTTTAATCTTCAATTCGGGCAAAACTCTAAATACAGCAAAAGATTTTAGAAATTTCATCTTGTCCATGCCGGGACTGCCAAGCCTTACTTCTTTATCTTTGATATCAGAAATAATACCCGTTTGTGCCGCTAAAGTTACATGATTGCCAATGGTGATATGACCAGCAATACCTACCTGCCCAGCCAAAATACAGTTTTTACCTATTTTGGAAGAGCCCGATACACCTGACTGTGCTGCCATTACGGTATTGTCACCAATTTCTACATTATGTGCAATCTGAATTAAATTATCAAGTTTTACTCCTTTGCCAATAATTGTAGACTCAAAAGTAGCACAATCAATTACCGTATTGGCTCCTATATCTACATTGTCTTTTATAATTACATTACCCACTTGCGGAATGCTTTTGTAAGTACCATCAGGTTGGGGAGCAAACCCGAAACCATGGCTACCAATAACGGCTCCGGCATGTATGGTACAGTTACTTCCTATAATTGTATTGGCGTAAATTTTAGCTCCGGCATAAATTATGGTATTGTCACCAATTTTTACATTATCACCAATATAGGTGTGAGGATAAACCTTCACATTATTTCCCAATGTTGTGTTTTCACCAATATAAGAATAGGCACCGCGATAAATATTATCACCAGCTTTTGCAGTAGTAGAAATGAAGGCAGGGTCTTCTACACCACTTTTTTGATTAGAAATAATTTTTGAATATTCTTCTAGCAAGGTAGTGAAACTGGAGTAGGCATCATCAACTTTTATCAATGTACATTGAAGTGACTTTTTGGGTTCAAAATTTTTATTAACTAGTACAGCAGTTGCGCCTGTTGTATAAATGTAGTTTTCGTATTTGGGATTTGCTAAAAAAGATATGCTTCCTTCTTTTGCTTCTTGAATTTTTTCTATTCTGTTAACCACACTTTCTTTATCACCTAAAACTTCACCCCCAACCATGGCGGCTATTTGTTCAATTTTAAACTCCATTAAAACGCTTTTTTGAAAATTCTCACAAAGATAAACTTTTAGGCCAGCATAGATAAAACTTTTTTACAATTTTACGCATGGCCTTGATGTTTGGCAAATCTGACAATCTCGCAATGTCTTCAATTTCACCATTTTTTGTTAATACATTTATTCTCTGGCCCCCGCTTATGTATGCTGCATTACTCATAGAACCATGCAAAACCAAATATTGATGAGCTTCCTTTGATAAACCTTCTTTTTGCATCAATTGCTGCTTGAGTTTTAAAATATCAACTTTTTCGGGTCTATGAGCCGACAATTTTACTTTAAATAAATTACGGTTGAGAATCATTTTACTAATAAGACTAAGTATAGGATCGTTATGGTTACACCAACTTTTAATAGCTGCCCATATATCAAAATCGTCCAGGTTTTGAAAAGCCTGCAAATATTTTGTGTCCGACTTAATATCTTCCAAACTCACTTCTTTCTGTAAAAATAAATGCAAAGATGGTGATGCAGGCACTACTTCTCCTTTCCAGGTAAGATGCTTTGCCCTTCTAATCATTTGTACCAAAAGTTTTTCAATACCTACTGTTGTTTTATGAAAATAAACCTGCCAATACATGAGCCTTCTGGCACTAAGAAAATTTTCTAAGCTATAAATCCCTTTTTCCTCCACCACCAACTGATCGTCGTGCACCTGTATTAATTTAATTATTCTGTCTACCCCCACTGTGCCTTCAGATACACCGGTAAAGAAACTATCACGACTGAGGTAGTCGAGCCTGTCAACGTCTAACTGGCTGGATACCAATTGATGAAAAAAATGCCGGGAATACTCATTCTTGAAAATATTGATGGCTAATGAAAGTGCACCCAGGTATCTTTTATTGAGTAATTCTATAATGCTAACAGAAACCTCTTCATGTTCTACTTCATGTAAAAGGTTATGCTCAAGGCTATGAGAAAATGGCCCATGGCCAATATCATGCAATAAAACAGCTACCTGGGCAGCTTCATATTCCTCATTACTTATTTCCACGCCTTTTTGACGCAATGAATCTAACGCCAAGCCCATAAGATGCATAGCACCAATGGCATGATGAAAACGCGTATGATTGGCTCCCGGATACACGAATTCAGTAAGGCCCAGTTGCTTGATACGACGTAGCCGCTGAAAAAAAGGCTCTTCAATTAAATCAAATATTAATTCACTGGGTATAGTAATTAAACCATAAAGGGGATCATTGATGATCTTTTTCTTATTCAAAAGAGTATCTATTATAAAATGATTAACTTTTTTGGGCAAAATAAGTAAACTATCTTTGATGATAGAAGTATTTACAGGATATATTTGTTTTCAACAACTAGTTGTCATTTTTTAATTTTTAAATAACATGCAATCTTTTAATATTCTTTGGGCCGATGATGAAATTGACCTACTCAAGCCACATATTCTTTTTCTTGAGCAGCGTGGCTATGCAATTACTCCTGTAAATAATGGTCCGGATGCAGTAGAGGAAGTTGAAATTAAAAACTTTGACATCATTTTTCTTGACGAAAATATGCCCGGCATGAGCGGGTTGGAGGTGCTGGCTGAAATCAAATCTTTGAAACCACACCTGCCCGTGGTAATGATTACCAAAAGCGAAGAAGAGCATATAATGGAAGAAGCCATAGGAGCTCAAATAGCTGATTACTTGATAAAGCCATTAAATCCCAATCAAATTTTACTTTCGGTAAAGAAGATTTTGGATAATAAACGGTTGGTGTCTGAAAAAACCAACCTTAATTATCAGCAGGATTTCCGTAATATCAGCATGGCCTTTATGGATTATCTCGATCATGAGCAGTGGGTTGACATTTACAAAAAACTCATCCATTGGGAATTGGCCATCAACAAAACAGGTGATACCAGCATGGTAGAGGTACTCAATAATCAAAAAAATGAGGCCAATGTGAATTTTACCAGGTTTATAATTGATAATTATGGCGATTGGCTAAGCGATACTTCCGATAACAAACCGGTGCTAAGTCATCAGCTGATGAAACATAAGGTATTTCCAAAGCTGGAAGATAATAAGCCTTTGTTTTTTATCGTGATTGACAACTTACGTTTAGACCAATGGAAAACCATAGAACCATTAATAACAGAATTTTTTAATGTAGAATCGGAAGAAAGTTATTATTCTATATTACCTACCACAACTGCTTATTCACGAAATGCCATATTTGCCGGCCTGCCTCCTTTAGAAATGCAGCGCATTAATCCGGATATATGGATTAATGAAGCTGAAGATGAAGGAAAAAATAATCATGAAGAAGAATTTTTGCAGCGACACCTGAAGCGAAGCAACCTACAGCTAAAGACTAGCTATCATAAAATAAAAAATATATCCCAGGGTAAGCAATTGACCGAAAACATTAACAATTTAATGAATAATGATCTCAATGTAATTGTTTACAACTTTGTAGATATGCTCTCCCACGCCCGCACTGAGATGGAAGTGATACGTGAACTTGCGCCTGATGAATCAGCTTATCGCAGCATTACCCGTTCCTGGTTTTCTCACTCTCCTCTTTTACAAGTATTAATGAAGCTGGCAGATAAAGACGTGCGACTAGTCCTCACCACTGATCATGGCACCATTAGGGTAAAAAAACCTTTTAAAATTGTAGGAGACAGGAATACCAATTCCAACCTGCGTTTTAAAATGGGTAAAAACTTGAGCTATGATAATGATAAGGTATTTGTAGTGCGAAAACCTGAAGAGATGCATTTACCCAAGGCAAATGTATCTACAGCTTATGTATTTGCAGTAGAAGATTATTTTTTTGCATATCCCAACAACTATAATTATTATGTAAAATACTATGATGATACATTTCAACATGGTGGAATATCAATGGAGGAGATGATTATTCCTGTTGTTTCATTAAAATCTAAGAAATTCTGATTATTTTTATCGATTTTAAAAATGAAGTTAATCGCCCAAAGCGAAAATGACTTGGCTGCAATAGCCTCAAAAATAATTGAGTATGCAGGTGCTAGAAAAATTTGGCTATTACATGGCACACTCGGCGCAGGAAAAACTACTTTGGTGAAAGCCATTGGAGAACATTTGCAAGTAATAGATGACATGAGTAGCCCAACATATTCAATAGTTAATGAGTATACTACAGAAAGCGGTGATACAATTTATCATATTGATTGCTATCGGTTAAAAAATGAAATTGAAGCAATGGATATTGGCATGGAAGAATATCTTGATGCTGAAAAATACTGTTTTATAGAATGGCCTGAAAAAATCGAGCCGCTTTGGCCGGAAGAATACCTGCGAATTGAAATAGTCACGGAGGTGCAAGAAGCCAGGATTATTAACATAACAAGCGTATGAGCAAAGAAAGAAATACAGGTTTTAGCCAGATAGCACAAGAAACTACCTTATATCCACAAGAGGAGCTTTTAAAAATCAAAACTCATAAACATTCATTATTCATTGGCTTACCCAAAGAAATTGCTTTTCAGGAAAATAGAGTAGCACTTACACCGCAGGCAGTTGCTTTATTTGTAAATAATGGGCATGATATATGGGTAGAAAGCGGGGCCGGTGAAGGTTCAAAATTTTCAGACCATCTGTACAGTGAGGCTGGAGCTAAAATAGTTTATAGCCATGAAGAAGTACTGGAAGCTGATATTATTTTAAAAGTAGAGCCCCCTACCCTCGATGAAATTGATCATATACAAACTGGTAAAACCTTAATATCTGCACTACAGCTAGGCAACCAAAGCCCAAATTATATTAATGCACTTAATAAAAAAAGAATCAATTCCATTGCCTATGAATTAATAGAAGATAAAGTAGGTGGTATGCCGGTAGTACGGGCCATGAGCGAGATAGCTGGCAGCACGGTAATGCTGATCGCGGCAGAATATCTAAGCAGTGTAAATGATGGCAAAGGAGTGATATTAGGCGGGATAACCGGTGTGCCTCCTACAAAAGTAGCCATATTAGGTGCCGGTACAGTAGCCGAGTATGCCGCCAGGGCAGCATTGGGTCTGGGAGTAGATATTCAAATATTTGACAATCATATTTATAAACTAAGAAGAATAAAGCATACCCTTGGTCATCAGGTTTTCACCTCTACTATTGATCCGCTTACTCTTACACAAGCAATAAGGCAAGTGGACGTATTAATAGGAGCAAAACGATCGGAAGATGGAAAAAATCGATACCTGGTAAGTGAGGAAATGGTGGCAAAAATGAAGCCGGGATCAGTAATTATAGATGTGAGTATTGATCAAGGAGGTTGCATTGAAACTTCCGAACTTACTAATCATGAAAATCCTATATTTTTAAAACATGGTGTGATTCACTATTGTGTGCCTAATATAGCTAGCAGAGTGGCCAGAACGGCTACTCAGGCCTTTAGCAATATATTTGCTCCAATATTATTGCAAGCGGCAGACATGGGAGGAATTGATGAAATGATTTACAAATACAAATGGTTTATGCGAGGTGTTTATACCTTCCATGGCAGCCTAACCAATGAGCCTATTGCTCGTAAATTTGGCATGAAGCACAAAGATTTAAATTTGCTAATGGCGGCCAGGATGTAGAGGTTAACAAAATAAGGAAAGTACAGAAAACAGATCAATCCTTCTTCTATACTTTCCTCACAATTTATATTGAAAACCTAAAAACACTAGAGCAACCGTAGGCCAAAACTAACTGCATTTAGTTCCGGGCCACGATTTTCAGCAAATAGTGGGTTTAAATCGTAGTTGAAGAAAAAATCCACATCATTTACTCCCAGCACTAATTTTAGGCCGTATCGCCAATTATTTACATAAAAATTTCCCTTGTCACGTATTTTTTGCTTATCGTTATTCTCATCTTCCCAAACAATTTTGGTGTAGTCTGCTAAATTGTAGCCTACATAAGCTCCTGCACCGATTCTAAAACCATTGTTGTGTCCTAAGTCAAAAACATTGAAGCCGCCATTATTATAATGTTTTTTGCCAAATACAAATGTTGGCACCAAAGACAAATTTAAATAAGAAGCAGATAATTTAGACTTTATCGGATCAACTAAAGCAGGCGAATCACCATCAACGAATGTTACCCCGGCATCATCAGTTAAAACACGCGTAAACTCATCTTCAAACTTAAAATTGTACCAACTTATATCAGCACCAAACTGTAAATGCAACGGCCCCGCAATTTTATTAATATGAGTAGAAGTGATGGCTGCATACCATGAACCCCATGGCTTAACAGCATATTGCTCATTGTCGGCACCCGGAAATTCAAAGTCTTGCATATAATTATTAAAGCCGAAGTCTAAACCAAAAGAATGGGAGTAGAAATTCTTTCTTTTTCTATCATCATCGTCATTATTGGCTATTGCAGGTAAGCATACCATTATTGTTAGAAATATTATAAGTAACTTTTTCATTTTTAAATTTTGTTTACAAGGTGATACCAAAACTAAATGCATTCAATTGTGGGTTATTTTCGCCCTGGAATAGCTCATTGAGATCATAATTGAAGAAAATATCCCATCCACGGTAACCGATTTGTGTTCTTATTCCATAGCGAAGCGTGTTAGTCATGAAGTTGCCATTGCTTTTGTCGCGATTACGGCCGCTATCACGAAACACGAACTTGGTACGATCACTTAACCGATAGCCTACGTAAGGCCCAACTCCCATACGGAAGCCCTGACGATAGGACTGAGTGAATTCAAAGCCGTCCGCTTTCAATTTTTTTACTTTTCTACTGCCTTTACCAAAATCGATAACCGGCACCAGGCTCATATTCAGATACGAAACTACTAGTTTGCTTTTTATAGGGTCTACATCTCTGGGGTCGGGTTCAAATATTAATTGATCATCCACTCGATTAATGCGCATGGCATCATCTTCAAATTTAAAATTATACCAGCTCAGTCCTTTTCCCCATTCCAGAAACAAAGAACCACCCAGGTGAAATTTATGAACAGAATGTATGCCCACATACCAACTCCCGTAGGGACGTACGGCATAGTTAGCACCATCATTATTGGGAGAGTCGCCGTTGCTGAGATAATTATTCATGCCAAGATCAAAATTGACAGTATGCTTGACCGAGGGAACCTCATCATCAATATATTCTTCTTGATCTGTAATATTTTTCACATCTTCCAGGTCTTCCACATCTTCCCATTCATCTTCCAGTTTATCTGTATCAGTCACAATTTCCATATTGCCAATCTTTATTCTCACTTTATTATCTTCGAAAACTAATCCTTGTCTTAATCCTGATTCGGAATACACATTTTTTATTTCAGAGGCTCCATTGGCTTGAGCATCCAGATCTAAAGCATTTACTACGGCATCGCTGGCTCCAGAAGCTCTTACTTTCGCTTCATTAACTTCAAAATTATTAGCTCTTAATTCCGAGGCTCCATATACTTCGGCATTTAAAAATTCACCGGCCCCTTTTAATTTTAAGTCTGAGGCTCCTGATACTTTTACATCTAACAGGTCGGCCATTAAATCAATCGTGGCGTCGGCAGCTCCACTCAAAGATATGCTCATCTTATCGGTAGAAAACCCTTCTACCTCTGTACTGGAAGCCCCTGAAAGCTTCAAGTCATTAAGTTCGGAAGTTGTGATAAATAACTCCACATCCATTCTATTGATAATTTTCGGCTTAAGGCTCACTTTTAAAGTGCCATCTTCTATTAATATTGTTAAATCATCAAGTCTGGCTTCCTTTCTTGAAATAGCGATCATTTCATATTTGTCACCGTAGGCAATATTTATGTCAAAGGCATTTCCTATTTCTATTTTATGAAAGGGCTCTAAGTCGTATCGCCTTTTTGCATCATCTAACTGAGCATAAAAGTCTTCATCAAAACGATCGATTTCAATAATCGTATCCTGCAGATAGCGGGTGCCGGAGCTATCCTGAATGGTAAGCATCTGCGCATTTTCTGCCGAATCGATTGAAATACTTAAATCTTCCAACATTTGATTAATGTCATATTCATTCAAGGTTTGCAAATCTTCCTTATTTTCAAAATAGATAATTATTTTGCTATTATTACCAAAGTCAATGGTTACTGTATCTTTGCGATGGTCGATAGGCTTTGCCAATGCGGCATTTAAAACTAAAAGCCAAGCCGCAAATATTAAGGTTACTATATAAGTTTTCATATTAGTCTCTACTTTTTACATTGTTTCTTTTAATATTAATTTCCAGGGCCAAAAGCTCATCTTTTACATCCCGTAGCTCAGAAATTTTCAAATCACCATTTTTAATTTCTTTGGCGATGGTTAAAATTTTCCCAAGCCCTTCTTGAGAGTTATTTGATTTGTTTTTAGCCACATTTTCTGTGTTTTCAGTCGACTTCTTATACACGATGGTGACAGGAGGCAGCTTTTTTCTGGTGCTAGAAGGCGCTTGTACAACTTCAGCATCAGGTTGCGGTTCTATAATTGGATTTACCGGTTCTTCAATTACGGTAGCTAAAGCTTCCTTATTTTCTATCATTTCGGGTACCTTTATTTTAATTTTATCTTCTACTTGCTCATTTATTTCTTTCGATATATTGCCTTTGTTGGCCAACAGATTACGATTATTTATTTTTTCAGTTGTTGGCGTATCTATTATTTTTTGCTCCTCATTTATAATTTCATTTTCCTGAGCAATATTTTTTTCAATTATCGGCGATTTTGTCACTTGTGCAGAATCACTTTTATCATTATTGGCCACAGCAGGTTGCTGTTTGTCATGGTTGCTCAATTGAAAATACAGCAACATTGAAACTCCTAAAATTAAAATTATAGAAGCTGCTATTTGCCAATATGGCATTTTAGATTTTGGATGCAGGTTTTGATGAATCTTGTTCCATGCATCAGCCGAGGGCTCTTTTTGGTAGCCTTCAGTTTTATTCTTGAAAAGTTCGTCCAGCTTATTTTTCATTTCCGATCATTTTTTTAATGCTCTCTTCTCTGTCGGCCAGCTTTTTTTGTAAAATCACTCTGGCTCTACTCAACTGAGATTTGGAAGTATTTTCGCTCACTTCCAGCTTCTCAGCAATTTCCTTATGGCTATAGCCTTCAATAGCATAAAGATTAAAAACGCTTCTATAACCCATAGGTAGTTCATTAATCATCTGCACCAGCTCTTCAGCTTCCAGCGTGCTGTCGATTAGTTGATAGTCAGCTTGATAGTCGGCTTTTTCAATTTCTACCTCAAGGTACATATTCTTATTTTTTCTTAAATAACCAAGTGCTTCATTTACTACAATTCTTCTAATCCACCCTTCAAAACTTCCACTTCCAGAATATTGATCAATCTTGGCAAATACCCGGGTAAATCCTTTGATCATAATATCTTCCGCCTCTAATTCATCTTTCACGTATCTAAGGCAAACGCCAAGCATTTTAGAAACATATTTTTCATAAATATACCTTTGCGCTTTACTCTTGCCTTTTTTACACTCGGCAATCTGCTCTTCTTCTGAAATGGATTTGTTTACTTTTAAAAACATTTTTATGATATTCACCTGGAAGATGCAATATTAGATTTTAAGGTTGCATCAGAAAAAAAATTTTTCAAAATATTTCCTCAAAAAACAAAAAGGCAGCTCCAATCATCTTAAAGCTGCCTTTTTGATACTAAATATACTATAATATTATTCTTTCATGGCTTGCATACCATTTTTTGTTTCTAAATTATTCATAATGTAATTCCCTACCTCTTTTCCTTGACTTACGCCATTGTCGATAGCAGGCCGGTAATGAATACCACCATACAACCTGCTTATGGCTGCTTCATTAGAGGCATGAAAAAAGGAATCATAGTTTCTTACCGGCAAGCCATAATCTACTTCCGACGAATCCGCGAATGCATAGCTATCGCCCACTATTTTTGTAAGTACTACCGCTGCAGCAGCAGAAATAACACTATGGCCACTGGTATATTCAGGAAATGCTGGAGTTTGCAATATTGGTTTCCAGTCAGGGTCAATGTACCGGTCGATGTAGGTTTCAGGCCTTATCAGGCTACTTCGGTATTTTTCATCCCAGCAACTTATAAAAGCATCGTATAATGCGATAGAAGTTACCGTGAATACTTCGCTTTTCCGCATGAAGTCCATGTTTTCCATACGAGAAACGATAGATGTAATGGAGAGCCAATGGCCTCCCGGTGAAATTTGCTGATGATAAAACATCACATGACCTTTGGTAAATGAAATATTAGGATTACAATCCCAAAATTTGGCTATTTCTAATTGTTCCTCATCAAGTTTATTAACTGTTTCATACACCTCCATACACTCTTGGTAAAATTGACTTCCAGCAGTTGAATCGAATGGCGTGGGAGGCGTAGGTACAAATTGAGTTGCAGAATCAATTACCATGGTACGCATGGTTTCCCAGTGAGGCTCTATGCCTGGCATATAGTCAGGAGGTGTAGGAACCCACTTACCAGGGTCTTCTTCTAAAATATAACGAGGCATCGATTGCCTGGCAATGTATCCGTCGCTTTTGGCATACTCAATCAAATGATTGCCTACTTCACGTCCGTAAGCCACAGAATTATCAAATATTCTTTTGCTAATCCCTATCTCCTGGATTTTATCAAGATATTGTTGCTCGTATTCTTCAATCATATCAACATTAAAAACGAGATATTTAGTGGCAGTAGAAAAGGCGATTATACTGGCCAAAGGATAATATATTGCTACATCAGTATCGGGTGTAGGCACTGCAGTAAATTCATTTAACTGACCCGCTAATGTTTTGTATTCGGGAAATTGATTGCGCATTACTTCATAAGCAGCAATATGCGGATAAACATAAATGCGACTAGCCACTGGAGGTGTAAATATGTCGGAAATGATAACTTCTGTAAGTTTATCATGCCACTCGTTAAGTTGGTTTTCTGAAAATTGATTCAATTTTTCAGGATCGTGTTTTGATCCACATCCACTAATTAAACCTGTTATTAGAATAAAAATAAGGAGGTTTTTCATGTGTTTTATTATATTTTTTTAAATTTCAAGGTAGAAACAATCGTTTTACTGCTATAAGTTCACCAATTGGTCATCAAAAATAAAAAAGTTGTGCGTGACTATATGCACAACTTTTTATTATTTATTGAATTAATTATAACAACATTTAAACTACCACTTTATTTTACTATTCAACACGCTCAATAGAGCTTGCAACACTTTCGGTGGCATCAATTTTGGGATTTCCCTTATATTTAATGGTGGTGCCTCCGCTAGCATTTACACGTAAAAAATCAGTAACATAAATTTTTACATTAGCTGCTGCATTAGCATCTATTGTTGCTTCCGAAATAACCATGTCATATGCTTCCAGGCTGGCAATGCCATCCAACTCGGCATTTAAATTTCTGGCTACACCGCTAAGTATTAATTTAGAAGCACCACTAAGATCTACATTGGCATCCTCCACAGTCATGTTTATTTGTGCTTTGGCCGTACCGGATAGGTTTGCTCTAAATTGCTCTAAGTTAAAATTCTGAATATAGGTTTGAGATGCACCTTGTAAGTTTACTCCTGCTATTTGAGGCATGGTAATGTTTAATTTTAGCTTGTTGCGGTTGGCATCAAAAAAGTTATCACTATTGCGATAACGAATTTTTAAAGTCTCACTGTCTTTTTCAAATACCACATCATCGCTCATTTGATTATTTTCATTAAACTCTATTTTATAATCATCGCCCTTGATTACGTTTACAATAAATGTATTGCCAATATCCAGGTAAGTAAAATCGCGCACGTTTGTATCTACAGGCACAAAGTTTGGCTCCTTTGTACTATTTTCTTCGGCAGTCTTTGTGGGCACACTGCATGTAGTACACACTAAGCCATCTTCTTTAGTATACTTCCATACGTTATCGCGCATATCTGATGCACTATAACCATGTATATGTAAAGTATTTCTTAATATATTGGCAAGCTTTACTTCCAAAATAAAGGGCCTTTCGTAAGGAACATATAAAATCATATCCAGCTCCTGAGCTCTAAATACTGCATTTTCAGCAAAAACAGGATTGTAAGGGAAAGCTATAATTGAATCATTTACTATTACATCATATAATAACATCTGAGCATTTTCTTTCGCGTCTTCTATGGTTCTCCCTCGTGCCTCTTTATTAATTTGCAGCATATGAAATGGCTTATCATGAGGTCTGATCCTTAATCTTATATCTTCATATTCATAATCTAAAACTTTTTCTTGCATGGTAATGACTGTCGTGCCATCTATAAGGTAAGTTTTTTCTTCTTTTACTTCTGCTTCTACCTTAAAATCTGCTGCCACTTGAGGTAAGCTAATTGCTAATGATAAAATTGCAATTACCCAAACCGCGAATAACGACCAACCCAAAGCAGGTTTGATTAAATTATTTAAACTAATTATCATCACTCCCAACAGAGAAAGAAATAAAGCAGGAATAAAAAGGGCGATTACAGTTGCTATCAAGGGGGTAGCAGGCAACGTATTCTGGATTAATTCAAGAGGTAAAATATCTATATTAACAAATACATTGCCGGTGTGCAATCCTATAGCGGCACCTAAAATAACCAGCAGAGAAAACATTAACCCTACGCCGGTAATTATGATTAACACTCCTGCCAATACCCTGACAGCTTCTACCAAAAACTTGAGCAATGGAGAAAGGATTTTACCCAGACCCTCAATAATAAGCGCTAGCAATCGGAAGGGAAATAACAGTATTTTCACTAAGGTATTTTCTTCACCTTCTTCTACATTGAGACTGCGTTTAATGTTTTGTTCTATATTACTAAGTGTTACAGGTTCACCCTGCATTTCCATTTTTTCAGTTATGCTTTTCGCTTCAGGTATTATAATCCAAAGCAATATGTAAATAATAGGCCCAGAAAAAGCGGCAAAAATCAATAATACGAACAATAATCGAACTACCACTACATCGATACCAAAGTAAGAGGCTATACCACTTGCCACCCCTCCCAGTACTTTACCATCAGGATTGCGAAACATTTTCTTGTATTTCTTTCCTTCCTTGAGCTCATCCGAACCAGGAATTACAATCCACATTACGATATAAATAATTGGTATAATAAGACTGATTTCAAACTCGAAGAACAGGCTGATGAAGAGCAATAAAAAAATCAATCGGATCCACAGTGGATCTATACTGAAATAATTTCCCAGGCCAGCAGCAACACCACCAATAATATTCCTTTTGGTGTCTCTAAAAAGCTTTCTGCCCTCGGTAGAAGAGGAATAGGCATGTTCTTCATTCGTTTGTTCCGTGTTTTCCTCTTCCGGTTCCTGCACCGCCTTAAAGTCACTAATACTTCCCATGGTAGCAATAAGGCTTACCACATCTTCACGAGTTATTACCTGCTTACCATCTTTCAATTTAGCCAGAAATATTTCTGCTATGCGGCTTTCTATATCTGATACAATCTCACTGTTATCTTCAAATTTTGAAAAATATTGATTGATACCATCGAGGTAATCTTTAAGTTTATCGTAGCCATCTTCCTCGATATAAAAAATAATGCCACTTATATTTATACTTATATTTTTTTTCATGATCGATACTTATTTATTGTCTCCTTTATTGATAATTTGGCTTGTAGATACTATTAACTCTTTCCAGGTAAAATCTAATTTAGTTAAAAAATCCTTACCTATATCAGTTATACGATAGTATTTTCGGGGAGGCCCCGATACTGATTCTTCCCAGCGATAATCCACCAGACCCGCTTTCCGCAATCTCGTGAGCAGAGGGTAAAGGGTGCCCTCTACAACCATGATACGTGCTTTAGTAAGCTCCTCTATCATGTCAGATGCATAAACCTCTCCACGCGCAATTATGTGCAGAATACAAAATTCAAGTATTCCTTTGCGCATTTGCACTTGGGTATTTTCTACATTCATTGTCATGGCATGTTCTTTTTAAATTAATTTTTAGTTTCCACAATTTATTATACGCAAAGGTACCTTGCATGGCCAAGTACTGGTTAAAAAACATTAGCTTGTATTGTATTTTTTATGTAAATGGCATGTAAATATGATGAGCGGATAAAGAATTGGGGAAATCCCAAAGTTCAGGAGTGAATTGTGGGAACTTGTATCAATTACTTTTGCGGTAAAGAAGTCATTTTTCTATTATGGATTATTTACTCCTACTTCCTTAGTAAGTACCAATCTTCTATTTCGCGTGGTACGACTTTGAGCACATTGGCCAATACAAGCAATATCAAGGTACGGGATGCCATATAATGAGAAATACCGGCAATCAAAGAAAATTTCTTTATAGTAATGGCGTCATTTTCCTGCAAATACTGCATCAGTAGCTTTTCTTTATCGCCGAAATGAAACTTTACATTTTTATCACTACGGCTGCGGCGCAATATTTCTCTTATTTCTTTACTTGCCTGCACACTGCGATCATTTACCCGAACGTAAGCTTTTCCTTTATTATTTTCTATCACATAATGAGGCTTTGTGTCGCTTTCTGAAATCTTATATCTAATAAGAGACTTTTTTTCAGTAATTTTAATGATTTCAGAAGTAAACAAGATGCGCGGTCTACAATACCTACAAATAGCTCTTTCCAGGGCAAATTTTTCCTCATCAGCGAATTTAAGACCCGAAATATTGCCATCGTCATCTACGCCAATGTATAATTCACCCCCTTTGCTGTTGGCAAATGCTACTATTTCTCGAACAATTTTTTCCGGGTGAGCTACTTTTTTCTTAAACTCAATGTGTTGGCTCTCACCACCTCTTATAGATGTTTGAACTTCCCGGATTGTCATGAATAATAAATTTAATGTCGCTGAAAAAAGATGCTAGCAAAAGAAAATTAATTAAAATTATTGAAATCATCTTCATCGTCTTCCTCTGGTTTGGGCATGGAAAACATCGAGCTTAGCAAATCAGTAAATTGAGTACCGGTAGCCAGCTTTTGTTTACTTAATAAGCTGTATTCTGCCAATCCATGCAAAGCAAATTCCATTAAAAACCATTTTTCGTCGGCTTTGGAATCATTGGCAAACTTATCTACCAATTCTGATAAGCCGGGTACAGCTTTCAAAACTTTTTGATACTCTTGCTCCGAGAGGCTGTGAAGCAAATCAAGTGAATTGCCACCTTCAAACCAATCTATTATTTTCTTATAAGGACTTTTATCTTTTTGTGCTTTTCTAATTTCTTCCGGGTTGGGAAAGTAATTAGTGAATTGTCTGCGGATAGCTTTTCCCAATAAGTTTTGGGCTACAATTCCTGGCCCTTCCTGCTCACCCTCATAAACCAACTCCACCTTACCGGTAATAGCAGGAATTACCCCGATAAAGTCTGTAACCCGTATGTGAGTATTTTTATCTCCACTAATCAAAGACCTTCTTTCGGCAGCACTAATTAAATTTTCGTAGGCCGAAATTGACAATCTGGCTGATACACCACTTTTAGCATCTACGTATTCGCTATCCCTGGCTTCGAAAGCTACCTGTTCTACCAGGTCCTTGGCTATTTCATTAATTTCAATTTTTTCTTGTTGCGCCGGTTTTATTTTTGCTTCCTGAGCAGTAATACGCTTACTTATATCAATAGTATTAGGGTAATGCGTTATAATTTGACTACCGATCCTATCTTTAAGAGGCGTAACTATGCTACCTCTGTTAGTATAATCTTCAGGATTGGCAGTAAATACAAAATGTATATCCAATGGCAGCCTTAGTTTAAAGCCTCTGATTTGTATGTCTCCCTCTTGCAAAATATTAAACAAAGCAACCTGTATGCGAGCTTGTAAATCTGGCAACTCATTGATTACAAAAATGCATCTATGAGAGCGTGGTATCAATCCATAATGAATTACACGCTCGTCAGAATAAGGAAGCTTGAGCGATGCTGCTTTAATAGGATCCACATCCCCAATTAAATCAGCAACGGAAACATCGGGTGTGGCTAGTTTTTCAGAATAACGGTCATCACGGTGCAGCCAGCTAATATGGGTATCATCTCCGTGTTCAGCTATTTGATCTTTGCCGTAGCGTGATAGTGGTTGCAAGGGATCGTCATTCATTTCTGATCCTGTAATAATTGGTATGTAATCGTCAAGTAAATGAACCATCATGCGGGCTAGCCTGGTTTTTGCTTGACCGCGCAAGCCTAATAAACTGATATTATGCCTGGAAAGCAATGCTCGCTCAAAATCAGGAATAACGGTTTCTTCATAGCCCCAAATGCCGGCAAAAACCTGCTCTTTGTTTTGTAATTTTTTGATCAGGTTATCTCTTATTTCTTCTTTTATCGATTTTGGTTGATAACCTGCACCTTTTAGTTCGGATAAAGTCTTGATTTGCAATAATTTTGCTGGTGGAACTTTATAATAATTCATTAGTTTTTAATTCTTTTTAGATATGCTAAAATTTAGTATTGCTTTTGAAACTAAAAATTCTTTCTTCTGTTTCTACGATAATCCTCAAATACCAAATTACCAAGGCTATTGAGATTTGAGTAATAGGCGTTACCATTATTAATTTGAGTAAATTCTTTGACAAATCTTTTAAGGTAAGGATCACTAGCAATCATAAAGGTAGTCACGGGAATTTTCAATTTTCTGCACTGAGCACCCAGGTTAAGTGTTTTATTTAAAATGGTGGAATCCAAACCAAAGCTATTTTTATAGTATTTAATTCCCTTTTTTATACAAGTAGGCTTTCCATCGGTAATCATAAAAATTTGCTTATTGCGCGTTTTACGGCGTCGAAGAATATCCATAGCTAATTCTAATCCAGCGACTGTATTGGTATGGTATGGCCCCACTTGCAAGAAAGGCAGATCTTTAATTTCGATTTGCCAGGCGTCATTACCAAACACCAATATATCCAACGTATCTTTAGGATATTTACGAGTAATTAATTCTGAAAGTGCCATGGCCACCTTTTTAGCGGGCGTAATCCTATCTTCTCCATATAAAATCATAGAATGAGATATATCAATCATTAAAACGGTGGAAGTTTGTGTTTTATATTCATTGTCTACTACTTCCAGGTCGTTTTCTGTTAATGAAAAATCACCTAACCCCTGATTTATTTGAGCATTCCTAATTGAGTCCGTCATGGCTATTTGATCAAAGGCATCTCCATATTGATAATTCCGCCTATCAGCACTAGACTCATCTCCCTGCCCTGAAAAAGGGGTGCTATGGCTGCCTTTACTTCCTTTTTTCAGCTTACCAAAAATCTCCTCAAGGGCATTTTTCCTGATTTGCTGTTCACCTTTTGCTGATACCTCTATTTTACCCGAAACCGGATCTTCTTTCACATATCCCTTATTTTTCAATTCTTCTATAAAATCCCCCATTCCATATTGGTCGTTGGTGAGGTTATACTGCTGATCGAGCTCGTTCATCCAACGTAAGGTTTCGGCTACATCGCCTGATGTAATCACCATTAATTGTAAAAATATATCTAATAAATTTTCAAAAGCACTCTGATTTTTAGCTTTTGGTGGAATAAATTTAGTAAATCGGTATCCTAGCATAATTTTATCGTTTTTCGGTCAATCACGTGATTGTCTATTAATTACATCTCCGGTTGCTAACAAAACTTATAAACAAATACATCTATTACATTTGTTCAAAGAATTTATTAAAGATTTCCTTTACCTGTGTAATATCCTGCCGGTATATAATTATTTTAATAATAGCATCTCAAAGATATTTGTAACATCAATTAATTACGCGCTTTACGCTAAGTTTAAATAAAATCTGATTGATATGAAACGAATAATGATGATTATGGCCTCTATATTTTTGTTGTTTACGGCGGGTTGTACATACAAGACCTGTCCTACTTATACAAAAAAAATAAAAAAGACACAAAAACAGCAAGTAGAAGTGCAACAATCTATAAATGAAACTGAAGCTCATATATAGCTTGTTTCATTTAAATTCCAATGGATTAGGGTATTTGAATTGATATCTTAAAAACCGTATTATTTTTTTTGAATTGACGATTTTATAGGAAGGGTTACTTTCATCTTCTTCAATATCTTCATTTATAAATTCCTTTCGTAAAGGATGTTCCGGTGCTACCAAATTAAATATTTGATCAGTGCATTCTGTTTGTAACAAAGCACTTATGATAGCTATTACATCGTCTCGATGAATATAATTGACAGGGGTATTGACACTTTTCTTCATCTTGCTTTTGAAGCTTTTACTCAAAAAACGATGAGGTTGCCGATCATAACCCATCAATCCTCCGCACCGTAAAATATTTAAACAAAAGCTTCCCGATTGCAAAGTTTGCTCACTTAGAAGTAGCGCTTGTTGTCTCTCATTTTCAATAGCAAGCTCCATATTTTCATCTACAATCGCGTTATTTTCAGGATATACTGAAGTGGAACTAATGTAAAAAACATTTTTAATTTGATGCTGATTAATTTTTGAAACCAATGAAGCTATTTGCTGCGGATGATAATCGGGTCCTTTACTATAGGTAGAAGGGGGTATATTTATGAGCAAAAGATCACAATCAAAAAAAGTTTCATCTGATAAATTGAGCTTTGGGTCAAGCGTTACCAAATAAGGAACAATTCTTTTTTGTTGTAAAAGCGTTATTTTTGCTGGGGTAGTGGTAGTACCATTTATACGATAGCCTTCTTCAATTAATTTTTCGGCCAATGGCAAACCCAACCAGCCACATCCTATTATACTTATGGTATTCACTAAGCAAGTGCTTTTAGATTAAAAGATTTTAAAATTTTTTCGTAAAAACTTTCGTACAGTGGTAAAATGCGATTTACATCGAACTCTTTGGCCCGATTGAGCGCATTGGTTTTAAAAGTAGCCAAATTAGCATCTTCCAGAATATGTAATGCATTTTTTGTCATAGCTTCTACATCGCCAATTTCACTTAAGAAGCCTGTCTCGCCATGCAAGTTAAGTTCAGGAATTCCTCCTGCATTGGATGATATTACAGGCACTTCACATGCCATTGCCTCCAAAGCGGCCAATCCAAAACTTTCTTTCTCAGATGGCATCATAAATAGATCCGCTACCGATAGTACTTCCTCTACAGCTTCAAGCTTTCCTAAAAAGCGAATATCATCACAAGTGCCCAACTCTCGACAGAGATTTTCAATTTTGTTCCTTTCAGGCCCATCTCCCACTAATAAAAGTTTAGCTGGTATTTTCTTTCTTATATTATAAAAAACTTTTACCACATCATCCACTCTTTTTACTTTTCTAAAGTTGGAGGTGTGAACTATTAGATTTTCATTATTGGGACATATAGCTTTTTTGAAGTGCTCTTTTTTTTGTTTTTTAAAGCGCTTCAAATCAATAAAATTTGGAATTACTTCTATGTCATTCTTTACATTGAATTGACTCAAAGTGTCTTTTTTCAGATCTTCAGATACTGCAGTAACCCCATCTGACTGATTGATACTAAAAGTAACTACCGGTTCAAAAGACGGGTCTTTGCCTACCAAAGTAATATCCGTGCCATGCAATGTAGTAATAACCGGTATATTTATTCCTTCAGTTTTCAATATTTGCTTGGCCATGTATGCAGCCGAAGCGTGTGGAATGGCGTAATGCACATGCAATAAATCAAGCTTTTCAAATTTTACTACATCTACCATTTTGCTAGCCAATGCAAGTTCATAAGGTGGATAATGAAAAAGTGGATAATTCATCAAATCTACTTCATGGTAGGATATATTTTCATTGAAAAATTCTAGCCGGTAGGGCTGAGAGTAGGTAATGAAGTGAATATTATGACCTTCTTTAGCTAAAGCATTGCCTAATTCTGTAGCCACCACCCCGCTTCCTCCAAAGGTGGGATAACAAACAATTCCAATTTTCATTTATACCTTAATTTTTAGTGGTATGTAGGTTTATGATTTTTTAAAGATAAGTAAAAAAAAACTAAAAAGTTTTGATGTGGCTATAGATACTTTTGGTAATTCCACATAGATTCATAAATCACGTCATGGATTCTAGTACGTACATTGGTGGTGATAAGTTTTGTGTTGGTGGCATCAGGATACACCCTATTGGAAAGAAAAACATAAACCAGGTCAAATTCAGGATCTACCCAAACAGCCGTGCCGGTAAACCCCGTGTGCCCAAAGGTATCGATAGAAGAAAAGCGCGAAGTAACATTGTAACTTTCATAGATACTAGGTTTATCCCAACCCAGGCCTCTTCTATTATCATTAAAATGCTTTTTGGTAAATTTTTGCAAAGTGCCGGGGCGTAGATAATTTCTACCACCGTAGTAGCCTCCCTGCAAATTCATTTGCATTAAAACTGCCAAATTGTGCGCGTTGGAAAATAGACCGGCGTGCCCGGCTACACCTCCACTCATGGCGGCACCAGGATCATGTACTGACCCTCGTACTAGGCGCTGTCGAAAATGCACATCATTTTCTGTAGGAGGTATTTGATTGATCGACACTCTTTTCATAGGCAAATAGCCTAAATATGGTAAGCCTAATGGCCTGTAAAAGTTTTCATCCAGAAAATTGCTGATATTTTGATTAAGCAATCGCTCGGAAAGCTCCCTCATGATATAAAAGCTCAGGTCGCTGTACTTGTAGTTATAATCTTTTCTATTTCGCGGCTTGTCGCGCAATTCTGAGTCAATGGTCCACTGCCATAAAGAATCCGGTAAACTTGGTATACTATACAAGCCCTCACAAATTTGATTGGGGTATTTAATATTATATTCCAAATTATAAAATTCCGTTTTGAAGCCAAATCGATCTACTGTATTTACCCAATGGGGTATATAAGGTACTAACCCTGCCTGATGGGTGAGAATGTCGGCTATTACCAAATCTTTCTTGTTGCTTTTTTTTAGTTCAGGTAAATATTTAGATGCTCTGTCTTTGATGCCAAACTTGCCATTTTCTTCCAAAAACATAGAGGCTTGCAGTGTTGCTGCCACTTTAGTAATAGAAGCTAAATCATACACTGTTTCATCTGTAACCGGTACATTTTTGTCGTAGGTAAAATAACCATAGCTTTTTTCATGCACTATCTTTCCATCTTTTGCCACCAGCACCTGGCAGCCGGGAGTTGACAAATCTGTAATAGCAGATTTAGCTATTCTATCGATACGGGCAAGCACACGGGAGTCCATTTCAACTGCTTCTGGCAATGAGTAGCCCAATCTACCCAAGAAAGGAGTATCCACTCCACTTCCTTCGGGCACTGACTTTCCAACACTCACTGGCACCCTGCCCGTAGCTGGCAATGCGCCAAACAACACCTGAGGCGCAATGGTTTGAGCCATGGTTTCATCCTCGTAAGCACATACCAAATGCTCCATCTCCTGAAAATACTCTAACGTGTACGGATTGCCAAATACCACTACTACTACATTGGTTAGCTTATTAAGTGAATTTAGAAATAATACATCATTTTTATTTATTTGATAGTTATTACGCGGAAACTTGCTCACATTATGAATACCCACCACTACATAATCATAATTGGCTAGGGTACTACGTAAAGAGCTGTATACTTTAGGGTCAGAGCTTTTTTTATTTATAAAGAAGTGCTTAAAAGGTGCATATTTTCCCAGTATTTTTTGAAAGGCAGTGTTTGTAGTATTGCCAATGCTTAAAGAAGCAAAAGTTTTGTCATCCAAGTGCCTGAAAGGCAATAGATTATCTTTATTATTTACTACTGTAATGGCTTGTTCAAAAAGCTTTTGTTTTACCAAATGAGCCTCAGGATTATTTAATTGCATCACGAGATTATCGGTATTAATGGGTTTATAATTATTTAAACCGACCCTGTATTTAGCCATTAGTATTTTCCGAACGCGCTTCTCTAATTCATTTTTAGCTATTTTTCCATTTTCAACGCCGGCCTTTATTTTTTCCATGGCCAGTGGTACGTTCTCAGCAAAAAGCAGTACATCATTGCCAGCCATAAATGCATGATAATCTACTTCACCGGGACCATAATAATTAGCCACACCCTTCATATTGAGCGCATCGGTAAATACCAGCCCATTAAAACCTAAAGAATCTTTTAACAAGCCGTTGACAACCTTTGGCGACAAAGTAGTGGCCCTGTCTTTAGTATTGTCTAAAGCCGGCACTTGCAAATGAGCCACCATGATACTCATTACACTATCGGCAATCAATTGCTTAAAGGGGTACAATTCTACACTATCCAGCCGGGCAATATCATGTTTTATCACCGGCAAGGTGTAATGGGAATCGCTATCGGTATCGCCATGGCCGGGAAAATGTTTTGCCGAGGCCATAACTAAATTATCTTGCATGCCCCGACTGTAAGCTTTAGCTTTCTCGGCCACTTTAAATTTATTTTCACCAAACGAACGGTAGCCTATCACTGGGTTATCAGGATTCACATTTACATCAACTACCGGTGCAAAATTGACATGAATACCCATCAGCTGACATTGGCGGGCTATTTCAGCACCCATGTTGTAGATATAACGATTATCGGAAATAGCGCCTAAAGTCATTTGCTTTGGATATACAATAGTACTATCCAGCCGCATACTTAATCCCCATTCAGCATCTATGCCAATCAGCAAAGGAATTTTAGCGTTTCGCTGATACCGGTTAGTGAGATTTGCCTGCCTCACGGGGCCACCCTGAAAAAAAATGAGCCCCCCTAAGTTATACTCTTTGACTAATTTATCTATAGCATTAAAATGTGCAGTATTGCCATTGGAATAAGCAGCTACCATAAAAAGCTGGCCTATCTGTTGCTCAAGGCTCATTTCGTTGATTAAACTATCCACCCAACGTTTCTGAGACTCTTGGTCATCAGCAGATAAAACCTGCTGAGCCGGCAGTTTCAAGCCAATACAAATAAGCACGATAAATAAGTAAACTATTTTAAACATGTGAGCGTTACCCATTAAGATTTATTCAACTTCAGATTAGTAAACGCACGAATATACTAAAATTATAAGCTTCAATAAATTTAAAGTAATAAAATTAGTAAACTAACAACATTTTGAGGCATGTTTATATTCTGCTATCTTTGTAACTATAAATTAAGGAGTTAAAAATGAAATTACCTTCTATTGTAAAACTTCCACGTAATCGTCAATTTACTGTTACCCCGAGGTACTACGACCCTATAAAAGAGGATATAAAGGAAAGAACAGCAAGAATAAAAAGAGAACTGGGAGAAGACGAGCTGATTGACTATAAAAGCAGTATTTCGAGTGCTTTTTCTCGCAAAAGCAGGCATTCCGCGAAAGGAAATAATATGCAAATACTGTTTATTTTGCTACTAGCAGGAGGATTTGCAGGCTTTTTATTTTATGGTAATATTGCCCTTTACGGTATTGCAGCATTGATTCCACTTTATATTTTATTTAAATTAAAAAGAAGGTTTTAGCCCAGTTGCTTATAGATGTCGGATATAATTCAATTATTGCCTGATTCTATTGCTAATCAAATTGCTGCTGGAGAGGTAATTCAGAGGCCTGCTTCGGTTGTAAAAGAACTTTTAGAAAATTCAATTGATGCAGGTAGTCAAAACATTACATTAATAGTAAAAGAAGCTGGCAAAGTACTTATACAAGTAATTGACGATGGTGCCGGCATGTCACTAACAGATGCCCGCATGTGCTTTGAAAGGCACGCTACCTCTAAAATAAAAGCTACCGAGGATTTATTTCGTATCCGTACCAAAGGTTTTCGTGGAGAAGCACTGGCTTCAATTGCAGCAGTAGCTCAGGTAGAGATGAAAACCAGGCCTGATGATGATGAAATAGGCACCTTACTGCAAATTGAAGCATCGGTAGTTAAAAAACACGAGCCTGAAGCTTGCCTGGCCGGCACTTCTTTTTGTGTGAAAAACCTATTTTACAACATTCCTGCCAGGCGCAACTTCCTTAAGTCCAACCCGGTGGAAATGAAGCATATCATTGAGGAGTTTCAAAGAATTGCGTTGGCTCATCCGGATATTAGTTTTTCTTTGTTTCAAACTGACCTTGAAGTCTATAGTTTAAAAGCCGGTAAGCTGGGGCACAGAATTGTTGGTCTTTTTGGTAAAAACTATCAAAAACAACTTACCCCCTGCCAGGAAGAAACCGAACTGATAAAAATAGAAGGATACTTAGGCAAACCGGAGTTTTCAAAAAAAACGCGTGGAGAGCAGTATTTTTTTGTAAATAAGCGATTTATTAAAAGTAATTATTTACACCATGCTGTAAAAACAGCTTTCACGGGTTTAATTCCTGACGACACACACCCCTTTTACGTGCTTTTTATAGATATTGACCCCAGGCATATTGATGTAAACGTGCATCCAACAAAAACCGAAATCAAATTTGACGATGAACGTACTATCTACGGGTTAATGAAAGCCGCGGTAAAACAATCGCTGGGTTTTCACAATATTGCACCATCACTCAATTTTGAGCATGATACCAATGTAGAATTAAAAATGAACCCCGAAGAACTCCTTGGTGGCGATCTATCTACGGAAAAAGATTACAAAAAAGAAAAACAATACGTGCGTTTTGACAACTTGAAATCCGAAGATGCAAAGCATTGGGAAAAACTTTTCAGCGGATTAGAAAATAAAGACCAGCCCACTAGAGATAATGAAAATGAACATCAAGAAAGAACCATCACCTTTAGTAGCGCTGCCAATAACCTAACCAGCCCACAAATAAACAGCACGCAAGATCATGTGAAGGCTCCTTATCAATTGCACAATACTTATATTATATCGCAGGTAAAATCCGGTATGATTTTAATTGATCAGCAGGCTGCTCACGAAAGGATAACCTATGAAAAATATTTCAGGAATATAAATAAAAGTGCTATTGCTTCCCAGCAATTACTTTTCCCAGAAACAATTGAATTAAACCCTGCCGATTACGCACTCGTTATGGAACTACAGGAAGAAATTAAAGTACTAGGCTTTGGTTTTGAACCTTTTGGTAAAAATTCATTAATTATTAGAGGAATACCCGCGGACCTAAGTGGTAGCAATGAAGCTGCAGTATTTGAAGGATTGCTGGAACAATACAAGTTTAATAAATCTGAGCTATCTTTGGACACTAGAGACAATTTAGCCCGATCGTTGGCTCGCCAGTCGAGTTTGAAAGCAGGAGAAAAATTGACACATGAAGAAATGAAGGCTATAGTAGACCAATTGTTTGCCTGTGAAAACCCGAATTACGCGCCCAATGGCCAGCTAACTTTTTACATTCTTGATTTGAGTAAAATTGCAAGCTTTTTTAATAAATAACCATGTTTAGATTAACACCTGTAATTAAAAATCTGCTGATAATCAATGTAGCGATATACTTTATCAGCCTATTTTTACTATCTAAAAACATCAACTTGAATAACCTATTGGCGCTCTATTATCCTGAGGCCGAAAGGTTTTTTCCTTTTCAATACTTCACTTACATGTTTGCACACAGCCTGCAAAGCTTTAGCCATATTTTATTTAACATGCTGGCATTGGTTTTTATCGGACCATTACTGGAAAATCTTTGGGGTCCTCAGAAATTCCTTACTTTTTATATCTTAACAGGACTTGGGGCAGCATTAATTTATACCGGAGTTGAATTTTACCAAGTTCAGCAATTAGATAGCAAAATAGAAAGTTACATTGAGAATCCCACCCCTGAAAAATTTGATAATTTTGTTTACAAGCAGAACAAACGCATCTATTTTAATGCCAATATGGAAAACTTTTTAGATGAGTATTATAGCAACCCCAACTCGGAACAATACGTGGAAGAGAGTAAAATATTTGTGCAGCAATATTATGAAGCACAAGTAAATGGCCCGGGAATGGTAGGAGCTTCAGGTGCTATTTATGGATTACTGATGGGCTTGGCATTGCTATTCCCAAATCTTCAGCTGATGTTGCTTTTTCCTCCTATTCCAATTAAAGCCAAATATATGGCACTGGGGTTGGCAGCAATATCAATATACTTGGGTATTAATCGGCAAGAAGGTGATATGGTGGCCCACTTTGCTCACCTTGGAGGAATGATCGTGGCTTTTATTCTTATAAAAATTTGGCAAAATAAAGGAACAAGTTTTCGGTAAATAAGGTATTATATTATCATGAACGGATTTATAGACGATTTAAAAAATACATTTAACAAACCAGGCAACATGCTTCCCCAGCTGATCATTATCAATGTGGGCGTGTTTGTGATTTTAGGGATTTTGATGGTCTTTTCTTACTTTAGCGGCCTCAATATTTTCGAACTGGTTTATAATCAAGTGGCAATTCCTGCCGAATTTTCGCAATTTATACTCAAGCCATGGACCATCATCACCTATGCTTTCGTGCATGATATGGGTGGTATTTTTCACATTCTATTCAATATGCTTTTCCTTTATTGGTTTGGCAGATTGATAGTGGAGTATCTGGGTAGTAACAAATTACTTGGCTTGTACATTTGGGGAGCCATTACCGGTGCAGTTATTTATTTGCTAGCCTATAATTTTATGCCGGTTTTTAGAGATATTTCACTGGTAAGGATGGTTGGCGCCTCAGCAGCTGTATATGCTGTAATGGTAGGAGCAGCCACTTTATTACCCGATTATCGATTTTTTCTCTTATTTCTGGGGCCCGTAAAAATTAAATACATTGCTCTTTTCAGTATAGTTTTAAGCTTTATTGGAACAGCCGGATCTAATGCAGGAGGCAACATAGCTCACCTGGGAGGTGCTTTTATTGGTTACTTAATCATTGTACAATTGAAACAAGGCAACGACTGGACTAAACCGGTAGTAAGCACGGTAGAAGGCATCAAAAACCTCTTTAGGCCTAAGCCAAAAATCAAGGTAAGCCACAATTCGGGCAAGCGTACCAGCACTACATCAAGAGGAAGTAGCGGTACCGGTAGTACCAAAGTAGACCAGCAGGAACTAGATCGTATATTGGATAAGATTTCGGATAGAGGCTATGAAAGCCTGAGTAAAGAAGAAAAAGAAAAGCTGTTCAATGCCAGCCGCAAATAACTAGTAATATTTTACTGAAGTTTCGCACCTTAAAAATTAAAATAAAATTCCTTAAAATCCCCTCTTGAGAGGGGCCAGGGGAGTGTTTATCAAAAGATTATTTTATTTTAATTTTTAAAATCGCGTTTTAACCCAATGTGGGTAAAACCGAGCTTTAAATTCGAAACAAAAATGGAAATGAAAAAATAAAGTATTTTATGTTTTACACCCTCCTTTGCCTCCCTCTAGGGAGGAGTTATAGGTGCTTTATTTTTTCATTTTCCATTTTACCAAATACGATTCATGGTGCGAAACTTCAGTAATTTATTTGATTGATAACCATTCATACCCAATTATGCTTTTTTCATTTCACCCTGTACATCACATGTATTTTTGATCGTGTTGTATATCGTGCTAAATTTTAAAATATTCTTGTGCCAGTTATTCAATTTTTGTTCATCGGTTTCAGTAGTTATCTCAAGAAGGTACCGGATCGATTTCATGTATGGCGGTTTATCATTTCGTTCACCCTCCAGGCTTAAATTTGCACTCTGGTATGGTATTTTTAGTATTTCCGAATATCGCTGTACATTTTTGAGGATACAAGCAGCCAGTGAGGTGAGCAATAATTCTGCCGGGTTGGGCAATACATCATCTCGTCCGGAAGTCGCGTCAAATTTTATTTCTGACTGATTTGCTTCTGCTTTAGCATTTCCAGGGGCAATTACCATTGCCTTTATTTGGTATTTCATCATATCTGTTACTTTTATAATAAATAATATCAGCTTTTGAGCCGTTTTGTTTCATGTTTAGTTGACTAAGAATTCAATTAAAAACGACGATTCAATTAAAACTCTCGACAATCAATTGATGAACTAAGCAATGCATCGAGCCTTTGCTGGTTCCTTAGCCTTACCATATAAGATCATATATACTGCAGGAATAAAAATAAAAACCAACAGCAAACCAAATAGAAGCCCACCGATTACCACAATTGCCATTGGCTTGAGCATTTCCGTGCCATTGCCCAATGTGAGCGCAAGGGGCAGCAATCCAAACAAACTATTGATGTCTGTGATCAATATTGGTCTTAACCTCAGGATGGCGGCTTCTTTGATCGCTTGCATTACGCTTAATCCTTTATTCCTGAGTTCGTCAATAAAAGTGATCAATAATACGCCGTTGTTGATCTCCATTCCGGTAAGCATAATTATGCCAATAAGGGCTGTTACGCTTATTGGTGTGCCTGTAATATACAATGCGAAGGTAATGCCCGCCAGTGAAAGAGGGATTCGGATAATGATGATCAATGGTTTGATAAAGCTTTCAAAATAAAGAACCATCACAGAATATCCTAAGAACAGAGCAAATAACAGGATGATGATCATTTGCTGCATGTTTTCTGAAAGCATCTGCGATTGGCCGCCATAGTTGAGCCTGTAACCCGGAGGCAGGTCATAATTTTGCAGTATTGTTTTCAAAGTTGCAGTGGCGTCGCCCACACTTATCCCTGCAACATTGGCAGTTACTTTAATTACCCGGTCCTGGTCTTTTCGATCTATTTGCATCGGTCCGGTAGTTTTAACTACATCGGCCACTACACTTAAAGGAATTTTCGCTCCTTTTGATGATTGAAGGTATATGTTTTCCAAATCCGCCACCGATCTTATTTCCCGTTCATCCACAATCACCCTGATTGGATAGTAATATGCGCCGTCTTTATATCGTGTAGCTACGGTGCCATCAACCATGGTTTTAACGATATTTCCGATCTCTTCTATGCTAATGCCAAGGTCAAAGGCTTTTTGGCGGTCTACCTTGATTTGGTATTCCGGTTTGGTGAGGCGCAGAGAAATATCTAAGCCTGAAAGAAAATCCAGGTCTTTTAGTTCATTACGGATTTTATTTGCTTCACTAAAAATAGCCTGCATGGATTGACTGCGCGGAGCCATTACTTCCAGTTCAATATCAAATTGACCTGTCCGCCGAATACCTTTCATTTTCGTATGAAAAACCTTTACCGTTGCTCCCGGGGTTTTCACTGTTTTCATGATTACAGGGCGAAGTTGCTCGACATATTCGTCAGTATCCATTGGTCGTTCTGATGCCGGTACAAGTTCAAGGTTCAGCTCTCCTTCAAAACTATTTTCTGTGGTCACAAGGCTCCATACCTTACCACCGGCAAGTGTAGCATATCCTTTTATGTATTCCTGTTTTTCAACAATCGGTTCTATTCGTGCCAAAAGATTATCGGTCTCTTCCATTGCCGTGCCGGTTGGCAAAATCACTTTAACTGTTATTAAACCATCATTGGCTTTGGGCAGGAACTCAGATCCTGTCTTTTCCAGAAAATAATAACCGGGTATTAACAATAACAGAAACCCCAGCGCCACCAGCCACCTAAGTTTCAATGTCCAATCCAATGTAGGTTTATAAATATAGATCAAGCCATTGATGAATTTATCCGAGATTCCGGCTATTAAAGTATGTTTAAGTTTTGCAGGTTTTCCCCTTGGGTAAAAGAGTCCCATCAACATTGGCGTAACTGTCAGCGAAACAACCATTGACAGGAAGATTATTGTAGCGATGGTGATCACCAATTCCCGAAACAATAAAGACGCTATCCCCGGTACAAGCAGGAACGGAATAAAAAGTGCCAGAAATGTGAGGGTAGCTGTAACAATGGCGGCACTGATTTCCAAGGCACCTTTCTTAACAGGGTTATGTGTACCGGGTTCCTTTTCTTGTATTCTCGTGATATTTTCAAGCATCACCACACTGTTGTCAAGTACCACCGTCATGGCTACTACCAGTCCGCCAAGCGTAAAAATATTGATAGAAAATCCCATCAACTCCATCAGGAAGAATGCCCCAAGTAAAGTGACCGGTAAACTTAAAACAAGCGACAAAACCCTTTTCCAGCCGGATAGAAAAAAAGCGGTAACTAAAGTAACCAATATGGCGGCCATTATCATGGCATCGCGTACGCCATTGGTGGCTAATCTTATATATTCTGCCTGGTCGTAGATCATTTCCACTTTGGTGGTCGAGGGCAATTCATCGCGCAGTACAGCCAGTCTTTCTGCTATCAGATCAGAAACTGTCACCGCATTGGCGTCGGCTTGTTTAAATATGGAAATGCGGACGCCTTCTTTGCTATTATATTTGGTACGGATCCGTTGTAGCGCATGATGGTCTTCTATGGTAGCTATATCTTTTAACAAAACCTGACCATCTCCACTGGTGGATTTACGAATAATGAGGTTCTCTATTTCAGATAATGATTGATATTCTCCGTAAGTCCGGACAATATAATCGCGCGTACCCGTAACCATCCTGCCACCTACCCTGTCAATATTCTCATTTTTTAACCGGTCGCCGATCTGTTGAAGGTTGATGTTATACCCTTGTAATTTTAGCGGGTCCACATGAACCCTGATTTCTCTCAGCATTCCGCCGGACAACGCCGTGCCAGCCGAACCTTTTATGGAAGCAAATTCTTCCTGAAACTCGTTTTCGATCCATGTGCGAAGCTGAGTTAGGCTCATATTGTCAGAAGACACCAAAACTTCTACCACGGGAAGTTGAGAAGGATCGGCCTTAAAAACAACGGGTTCAAGAATCTCCTGTGGCAACTCCTTTTTAATCAAGCCCATTTTGGCCAACACATCCTGATAAGCAACATCTCTGTCCACGCTAAAATCAAAGTTGACAAGAAGAGTATATACACCTTCCTCAGAAGTAGATTCAATGTAATCGAGATTATCGACCGTGGCCATTTTCCGCTCTATTATCGTAGCTACCTCATTTTCAATTTGTTCAGGAGTAGCACCTGGCCAATAGACATAAATTTTCACCATGGGATAGGTGATGTCTGGCAGCATATTGGTGGGAAGTCGTAAAAATCCGGCAATACCCAAGGCCATAATGACAATCATCATCATGATTGTTCCCGCAGGGCGTTTTATCGATTCGGTTGTCAGTTTCATTTATTCAATTTGAAAATGTATTAATTTGACCAGTATTCAGTTTCATCAGCTTCTTTTGCTGCAATTTTTAGTTTGTGAATAAAATCGGCTTTACTTTTCGCATTCTTAGCTTCTCGAGTATTAGCACCAATTGAGTACCTGATTTAAGCAATTGCCTTGCTATGATGTATTGCTTCTTTTCTTCAAGTAGTTCACTATAAACCACAATTTTTAGTGCAAACTGAAAAGACTTTTATACTAAAATATTTTCTTTATCATTTTTCATGTTGTTCGTTTGAAAATCAGACAATTTACAATGCTATTTCTTTTATCAAATTAACATCATTTTCAAATTATTTCATTTTCAAATTCATAATCATCACTTTCACACTATCCTTTAGAGCTTCCTGGCCCATAGAAACCACCCATTCATTTTCTTTTAGTCCGGTAATTATTTCTGTTACCCCGTCAGCGCTTATACCTGTTCTCACCACGCGTTTCATTGCAATGCTATCTTTATTCACTACAAATAGAAATTGTTTGTTGTCAGGATTCGTTAACAAGGCATCATCTTCTACCACGATAGCATTTGGATTTTCATTCACAGGGATCTTGATCAGTGCCATCATTCCTTGCAAGAGCGGTTTGTTAAAATTCAAGATTTTAATATCAAACTTTACGCTGCGGGTAGAAGGTTCAATTTGGGGATAAACCATACTGATCTTGCCTTTTAAAGTATCGGTAGGGTATGCATTTAACACGATTGGCAAAGTGAGCCCATTTTTGATGGCTTCAAAAAACTTCTCATTCACTTCGGCTTTCACCACCAAAGAACTCATGTCGCTTACAGTAAGTATCACATCTTTTGCCACTACCAGACTTCCTTCATCCAGCCATCGGTGGGTCACCATTCCGTTCATAGGGCATATTACCGGCACAGTTTGGTACATTTTCCTGGCATACTCCAGGTTGGATTTAGCCTGCTCAAGTTCAACCAAAAGATCACTATGAATTTTACTGTTCTTATCGGCGGCAACAATTTTTTCTTCAAGACTTAGTATCGTGAGTTGGTTATTGGCAATGAGGGCCACACGATCGTTTGGATTTATTATGGCAATTACTTTGTCTTTGGTCACCATTTGATTTTCCCGTGCAAAGAGTTTTTCAATAGAGCCGTCTGCGGGAGATTTGATCTCACTGGAAATATTCGCTTCTACAGTTCCGGTTATTTCGACAAAAGATTTAATTTCTTTTTTTATGGCAGGTTTAACTTTAACCAATGGTGATTTTTTCTTTGATTGTTTAGAAGCAATTTGAGTGGTTTGTTGACAGGATTGAAATGATAGAGCCAAGAGGATAAGAAATAATGTGCTAATTTGACGATTTGAAAATTTAATAATTACGAGTAATTTGTTAACTTGAAAATTTGGCAATTTTATAATTTTCTTTTCTCTATTTGTTCTTCTACCGATATTTATATCCTTTACTTTCATAATACTTTATTTTCAGATTAAAAGGGATAATCATCATTTCCTATTAAATAGTGTAACTTTACCAAGGCCTGCAAATAGCTAATTTTGGACTTATTATAATCAATGGTTATATCAGTTAATATAGATCGGGCATCCAATACATCGATAATAGGGCCTTGTCCACTTTGATATTTGATCCAGGCATTGTTCAGCGTTTCCTTTGCCAATTGGATGATCTTTTCATTATTCGAAATCTCCATCTTCTTGTCATTGATCTCATTGAGTGTTAAATCCACCTCTTTCTTTATGTCAAGAAATATCTGGCTTTTTTCATCGTCCATTTGCTCCAGCCGCATATCGCTTTGTTGCATTTTGGTTCTGAAGGCACTTCCTCCCCACCAGGGAAGATCATATCGCAACCCGACACCGATGTTGTAGTTGAAATTGTCTCCCAAAGGGATGTAACCATGTTCCCAACTGCCAATGCCGTAGGCGAAAAGCTCGGGACTATTTTGAAAACGGAAAAGGTTTTTTTGTGTAGCTTCTATTTTCATCCTTTTGTCCGACATCAACAAACTGGGATGATTGATGAAGATTTGGCGATACAAGTCATTCGGGAAAAATATCTGATCCTGTGTTTCCAAAAATAATTCTCCGGAATTGTTCATAACCTCTTGTGGTGTTTCGTCAAGGTTACAAAGCCTTCTTATTTTAATGAATTGTTCCAAAGCTGCATTACGCGCTATTTGCAATGCTTTTTCCTCTAAGCCGATCTGAACTTGAATTTTTAAGACATCCACACTGGACACTCTTCCAATATTGTAGAGGTTTTCGGTATATTTAAGATCCGACTTTAATTGCTGCAGCGCGTTAGCGTGAGTTTCGACATCCGATTCAGCTTTAAGGGCTGCAAAATATGCGTCCGATACACCCCAGATTATGGTGTTGTGTATCTGTCTGTAAACTTCCTTGTTCAAAAGAATTTCTTCTTCGATCAGTGATTTTTTTTCCTTATTTTCACCCCAGTCATATATGGTTTGATAGAAAGAAATGTCGTTATACATATCCGTTCGCATTTCACCCAGTAGTCTTTCTTTATTGGGCAGAAGAAACTTCCAATAAGAGAAACTTGCCGAGACAGATACGCGCGGCTGATAGTTTGTTGCCAGTATTTTTATTTCTGACAGAATGATGGATGTTTGTTTTCTGTTGGATTGAAGGAGATGGTTGCGCTGTATAGCGCTGTCGAGCAACTGATTCAAATCCATGGTTGACTGAGCCTGACAGACAGTGGATACCCCGATCAATCCCAATAAACAATATATAATTCTAATCATTAATAAGCTATTTTAAATGCATCAAAACATATCTCAATACATTTTCAATTTACTCCTTTTGCCTTCAATATATTTACCAATTCTTCTTCAGGGAAAAAGCCTTCGTGACGAAAAAATTCTTTGCCATTTTCATCGAGAAAAACCTGGGTTGGAATGGCCTGAATGCCGTACTTAGCGGTGTATGGCTTACCTTCAGGTGTCCATACATCATAAAACACTACCTTTACCTGGTCGCCGTACTTTTCTTCAACCGACTTCATGATCGGTTGCATCTGTCGGCATGGTATGCATCGCACTGAACCCAGTTCGACAAAGGTGACTTTGTATTTGGTATTTTTTTCTTCCAATTTTCCTGACGAAACCTGGTCATGTGCCTTATTTTGAATGCATCCGTTGATCAGGATGCCTATAGTCAACATCAGTATGACTGAATATTGCTGAAATTTTATTACCTTCATTTTTTTGTGGTTTAAATTTGTATGATCTAGATTTTGCCAGACAGTACCGTGAGCGATAAGTTTTTCAACTTTAGCCGGAATATCTTTGGCCGATGAAAAAACTTCACTCCAACAATGGATGAAGTCACTTCAAGCGCCTACTGCCGCAGCAACTATACCGGCCAGCAACCTATATTTTTTAGCATAGCCTGGTACTTTTCATTTTCGAAAAACAATGATTTTTCATTCATCTGGTTTTGTTCGAATTCCTTCGGCTTTTTTGTCTTCCATAATTTTAATTGTTATTCACTTAAACAATTTGATTTTTTTTACATCGAGCCAAAAATCAACCCGCTAATAGTGGCCATAATAATTACCAATATCATATATACCAATGTTTTTTGATTGCCCAGCACACTTCTGATCACCAGCATATTGGGGAGAGAAAGCGACGGTCCGGCCAGCAACAAAGCCAGAGCAGGACCTTTTCCCATGCCGGAAGCGATCAACCCTTGCAAAATCGGAATTTCTGTTAACGTGGCAAAATACATGAATGCACCGAATACGGAGGCAAAAGCATTGGAAAACACGGAATTTCCTCCTACAAGGGCATTGATCCATTCGTTGGGGATCAGTCCCTCGCCGCCGGCGCTACCTAAAAGCAAACCTGCAATTAAAACTCCTATGGCCAGCAGCGGCATGATTTGTTTGGCAAATCCCCAGCTCGACTGCAACCATTCATTGGGTTCACCAGGCGTAAATAAAGTAATTACAGCCAATGCGATAGTACCGGTAAGGAAAGTTATCAATGGATTCTGAAAAATTACAGCTACCAAAATGGTTACAGCCGCAGCGGAAAGCACGTACGCGGTTTTAAGCTTTAGCACCTTGATCAACGAAAAGATGAGCAGGATACCAAATATTCCGGTGATCCACCATTTATTGGTCCACAGCCAGAAAAAGAAGCCACTATCCGATTCGGGCCTTCCCCAGTTGGCAAATACCAGGATAGCGACCATGGTAAAGAAATGGTAAGCGGTTTGCCATAATGGGCGGGTTTCCGGAGGGTCAGGGAAGTTCAATTGTTCTTCGGCTTTCTTTTTTTCTTCTTTTAAGTAAATAAAATGCATTACCAAACCAATTACGATACTAAACACGATCGCTCCTACGGTACGGGCTATTCCCATTTCCACACCCAGAATATTCCAGGTAAGAATGATAGCCAAAATATTAATAGCAGGACCGGAATATAAGAATGCCATGGCCGGGCCTAAACCGGCGCCACGTTTATGAATACTGGAAAATAGAGGTAGTACGGTGCATGAACAGACCGCGAGAATACTACCCGAAACAGAAGCCACCAGGTAAGCCTTCCATTTTTTGGCTTTGGCGCCAAAGTATTTGATCACAGCTCCCTGACTCACAAATACCGAGATTACACCTGCAATAAAAAAAGCGGGGATCAGACATAGCAGCACATGTTCACGGGCGTACCATTTTGCCAAAGCCAGAGACTCGAAAACAGCATTAGTAAACCTTTCCTTTTCGACCGGGAGGTAATAAACTACCAGAAATATGGCTACCATCCAGCCCAATATTTTTATTTCTTTAGCATTACTAAAAGTTCGTGATTTAGTAATCGTGTTAAAGAATTGGCGAATAGCTCCGGGTTTTTTTTCTTTTATTTTTACGTCGTCAGTTTGTATAACTTTTTTTTCGGGGGTTTCAACTACTTCTTCTATATTTTCCATATTTAAAATAGATTATCGTAAATATACGATTATTATAAATAAATTTTTTTATATATTTTTCTTTTATAATAAGCCCGCGAATATGGATATATAATAGACGCCAGCTATAATAAAAACTGTACCGGCCACATATCGCATCGATTTCTCGATTTTCGTCAGAGCATTAAAATAAGTACTTACCTTTCCTACGCTAAAAGCAAGGAGATAAGTAAACAATAGAACAGGAAGTCCGGTACCCAGAGCAAAAACAGGAGGTAAAATAAGACCCTGTACCGATCCGATAGTCATTGGTATCAGCATTCCGAAATATAAGGCTCCGCTGTATGGACAAAAAGCCAATGCAAATAATATCCCGATAAGCAAGGAACCCCAAATGCCTTTATCCTTCAATTTTTCAGACATTCTCTCCTGGAAATTGCCTCCTTTCAGAAATTTCAAAGGTATGACATTGAGCATCAGTAAACCTAAAATCAACAAAATTGGCCCCAGGTATTTTTCGCCGTGTGTTTGAAAAAAGCGTGCCACATGAAATTGGCTGGCTCCGAAAAACAGGATGAGTCCAATAACGGTATAAGTGATGCCTCTGCCCAGCGTATAAAATAGTCCATTGAAAAGCACCATTTTTTTGCTGATTATGTTTTTGGAGATGTAAGCAGTAGCCGTGATGTTGGTAGCCAATGGGCATGGGCTAATGGCGGTCATCAAACCCAGAATAAATGCTGAAAGTACGGGTATGTTCGTCGTTTCAAACCAGCTTTGTAGTAGTTCCATAATTATAAATAGGTTTCTATTTTTTGTTTAAATCCGGTTTCAAATGCGTAATCATTTAATGCATTCATAAAGGCAAAATCGGTCAAGTCTATGATCTCAGATTGATCTTCTTTATTGATTCTTAAATAAAGAGATGAACCGAATGCCTGAAATTGCTCTGCCAATACTGAATTCTCAGGAAGATCAACATTGACTACCTGAAAAGATATGGTGCCATTTTCCAATTCTTTACTGAAAAATCGATTCAATGTCTGCCGGGCATTTTCTTCTATTGCATGGCAAGTTTTGCATCTGTGAGTCACATGAAAATCTACCACCTCTATTGCTGCCTTAGAAGAATATTCGTGTGCAGTAGGAGGGTTGTTTTGTTTCTTAGGCTGGCATGAAAAAAGACAAACCATTAAAATAGTGAAAACCAGATATATAGATTTATTTTTCATAGCTATCAAAATTAATTTGAAGATGAGTTAAAGTCATAAAATGAAAAGCAGGATTTTATTCACTAAATTTCTATGGTACTTGACTGAAACTCACCTTTTTTACTTTCTTTGATTACAAGTGATTGTTAATTTTTGATCTTAATTCTGCCATAAACTTTGCTTCGTTTCTCCCATTCATAAAAGCAAATTGGGTCAAATTAATAATTTCAGTGTTTGCACCATTATTTATTCTTAGAAATAATGACGAACCATAAGCCTGAAATTTTTCAGCAATATTTTTATTTTTGGCTTCATCCACGTTGTAAGCCGCAAAAGAAACTTTCTTATTATCTTTATAATAAGTTTCTACAGTCTTTTTTGCATTTGCCTCAATGGCATTGCAAGTATAACAACGATTGGTAGAATGAAAATTTACTACCTCCACTTTGACATCCTGAGCGCTTAACTCAACTTGGGCCAATAAAAAAACAAAAGCTGTAAGTGCAAATAATTTAATAACGTTCATAAAAATAATTTTTTAGTTAAATAATGCTTTAATTTCGTTTACGTCGGGTACTCTGCCCTTTACCTTTACTACCTCATCCACCACCACTGCCGGGGTTGACATTATATTGTATTGCAATATGTCGGTAATGTCTTCCACTTTTTGTATTTCGGCTTCTATGCCTAATTCTTCAACGGCTTTCCTCACATTTGCCTCGGTAGTCTTACATTTGGGGCAACCGGTTCCTAAAATTTTAATATTTTTCATAGATGTAAGTTTAATATATAGTTTATCGTTAATTTACGATTATTATTGTTAAATTTTTTAAAAAAAGTCTTTAAATAGTTGTTTGGCCAATGCCCAATTATTTTGGTTGATACAATATTTAACTTTTGGCGGTTCTATTGACCCTTGAATTAGTCCTGCTTCTTTCAGTTCTTTCAGATGTTGCGATACAGTCGATTGTGCCATGGGCAACTCATCCACAATATTGCCAGCCATGCAATTGCACCTGGTTTCAAGAAACTTTAAAATATATAATCTTGCAGGATGTGCCAGCGCTTTAGCAAAGCGAGCCATATGTATCTGTTTTTCTGTGTAAGGATATATTTTTTCTTCTATTTCCATAATCATCGCAAATATACGATATAATTAATTTCAAAATCAAAAACTTAAGAGAATAAAAAAGAAAATTATTAGCTATTGATGTAAGGTTAAGGCACTATTGTTTGCAATGCAGTGCTTGAGTGAGATTTGTCTGGTGACCTAAAAGATGAAGACTAACTAATGTGGTAATTATTAAATTGGCTTACTAATTTTTACTCATATTTTTTCTTTAGACAAGGCAAAATTTGAGAGCATAGCAGCGCTACGGTTAAAAATTTTAACATAAGCATAAAGGAAAAAGAGGTGAAAATAGTGAGTTAATTTAGTAATTAATACACTTGTTTATATGCCAAAGAGACTATATTTTCGCAGATATTTCTTTTACACAAGATAGTTCCACATCCATAATCTCAGCAATTTCCTGGAAAGTGTGTTTTTCACTTTTAATCAGGTTAATAATTAAATTTC
>CAZQEZ010000018.1:30371-43322 GCA_964592475.1 uncultured Roseivirgaceae bacterium | reverse complement strand
TAAACATGCCCGAATTTTCGCACTTACACTGCCATACCCAGTTTTCATTGCTCGATGGGGCCGCCAATATCAGCGATATGATGAAAAAAGCCAAACTGGATGACATGAATGCGGTGGCTTTGACCGACCACGGCAACATGTTTGGCGCCTTTAAGTTTGTAGCTGAAGCCAGTAAAGCCGGGGTGAAGCCTATCGTGGGCTGCGAATTTTACATGGTAGAGGATCGGCACCGCAAGAATTTTAACAAAGCGGAAAAGGATAATCGCTACCACCAGCTGATGCTGGCCAAAAATGAACAGGGCTATAAAAACCTGTCCAAATTATGCTCCCTTGGTTACATGGAAGGTTTTTATAGTAAATGGCCTCGCATCGATAAGGAATTGGTTTTGAAATACCATGAAGGGCTGATCGCCACCACCTGCTGTATTGGCGCAGAAGTACCCCAGGCTATTTTGAACAAAGGCGAAGACGAAGCGGAGAAACTTTTCAAATGGTGGCTCGATTTGTTTGGTGACGATTATTATATAGAATTGCAGCGCCATCAGATGGAAGAGCAGGAAAAGGTAAATGCGGTGTTGCTCAAATTTGCGCAAAAATATGGCACCAAGGTGATTGCCACCAACGATTCGCACTATGTGGATCAGGACGATTTCAATGCCCATGACATACTACTTTGCGTAAATACAGGCGAATACCAGAGCACGGAAAAAGGGGATGGCAAGGGCAAACGTTTCGGTTTTCACAACGATCAGTTCTTTTTCAAAACCCAGAAAGAAATGGGCAAATTATTTGCCGATATACCCGAATCGCTGGACAATACTGCTGAAATTGTTGATAAAATAAACACCCCGGAATTAAAACGGGATATACTGCTGCCCAATTTTCCCATACCTGCTCCATTTAAAAATGCGGATGAATATCTCACCCACCTCACCTTTGCCGGGGCAAAAAAGAAGTACAAAGTGCTTTCACTTGAAATTGAGGAACGCATAAATCATGAATTGAAGATAATTAAAGATATGGGCTTTGCCGGCTATTTCCTGATTACTTCCGATTTTATCAATGCAGGTAAAGGAATGGGCGTAGTTGTTGGCCCCGGCCGTGGTTCTGCCGCGGGCTCGGTAGTTGCCTATTGCATCAATATAACTAATATCGATCCTATCAAATACAAGCTGCTCTTCGAACGATTCCTGAATCCGGAGCGGGTGAGCATGCCTGATATAGATACGGATTTTGATGATGAGGGTCGCCAAAAAGTAATTGACTATGTAGTGGAAAAATATGGCTACAACCAGGTAGCTCAAATCATCACTTATGGCACCATGGCAGCTAAAATGGCCATTAAAGATGTGGCAAGAGTTACAGAATTGCCTTTAGCGGAAGCTAATATTCTGGCCAAACTGGTGCCTGAAAGGCCGGGTACTACATTAATCAAGGCTTATGCTGAAGTTCCTGAATTAAAAGCCATTCGTGATGGCAACGACAAACGAGCCGAGGTGCTGCAAATGGCGGAGAAGCTGGAAGGCTCCGTTCGTAATTCAGGTATTCATGCAGCCGGAGTCATCATTGCTCCCGACGATCTGACTGAATACATCCCGGTTTCAACCTCCAAAGACTCTAACCTGCTGGTAACCCAATTTGACGGAAAAGTGATCGAAGATGCCGGCATGCTAAAAATGGACTTCCTGGGCTTGAAAACGCTTACCATCATCAAGGATGCCCTGGCCATGATAAAGAAGAACAAAGGAGCAGACATTAATATTGACGAAATTTCGCTGGATGATGAAGAAACATTCAAGCTTTACCAGCGTGGCGATACCATTGGTACTTTCCAGTTTGAATCGCCCGGCATGCGTAAATATTTGCAGGAGCTGAAGCCTACCAACATAGAAGACCTGATTGCCATGAACGCGCTTTACCGGCCGGGGCCAATGGAGTTTATCCCTAATTTCATTAAAAGAAAGCATGGTCAGGAAAAGGTAGAATACCCGCACGAATTGCTGGAGCCTATCCTTAGCTACAGCTATGGGATCATGGTGTACCAGGAGCAAATTATGCAAACGGCACAAATCATGGCCGGCTATAGTCTGGGACAAGCGGATTTGCTGCGGCGAGCAATGGGTAAAAAGAAGCTTGAGGAGATGAACAAGCAACGAGTTATTTTTGTAAAAGGAGCCAAAGAAAAACATGGCATTGAGAAGGCTAAAGCAGAGGAAGTTTTCTCTATCATGGAAAAATTTGCTCAGTATGGTTTTAACCGCTCGCACTCTGCAGCCTATTCGGTGGTGGCCTATCAAACTGCTTACCTCAAAGCTCATTACCCGGCTGAGTACATGGCTTCTGTACTTACCCACAACCAGAACAACATAGAAAAAATCACCTTTTTCATGGATGAATGCAAAAAGCAGGGCATTCACGTGTTAGGACCGGATGTGAATGAGAGTAACATTGTATTCGACGTGAACGCTCAGGATCAAATCCGCTTTGGCATGGGCGCCATTAAAGGTACCGGCGATGCCGCGGTAGAAGCAATCATCAATGAGCGGGAAAAGAACGGCCATTTTAAGTCGATCTGGGATTTTGCTGAGCGTATTGGCCTGCGACAGGTAAACAAAAAGACCTTTGAAAGCCTGGCGCTGAGCGGTGCCTTTGATCGGTTTGAAGATTATCATCGTCGCCAGTTTGTAGATGCAGAGGATGGCGATTCCAACCTGATTGAAAAAGTAGTCAAGTATGGTAACAATATGCAGGCTGAGAAAAACTCTGCACAAACCTCACTTTTTGGCGATAGTAGCAACTCCTCTATACCACCGCCAAAAGTTGCTCCACTGGAGCCATTCAGCAACCTGGAAAAATTGCGACTTGAAAAAGAAGTAGTGGGCTTTTATATTTCAGGCCATCCACTGGATCAATTTAAATTAGAAATACAAAACTTCTGTACCTGTGCGGTAACCAAAATCGAAGAGCATAAAGGCAAAGAAATTTCGGTAGCGGGTATTATTACCAAGAGTGTTTTCCGGCAAAGCAAGAAAGGTAATCCATTTGCCCTTTTCTCTATTGAAGATTACGATGGTTCGCTGGACATGGCGCTTTTCGGAGAAGAATTTCGTAAAAATCAGCACTTGCTATCGGTAGGTGAATTTGTCTACCTCATTGGCTCGGTACAAGAGCGCTACAACCAGATAGGCATGTGGGAACTGAAGGTGCAATCCATTCAGCTGCTGACTGAAGTACGCGACAAAATGAGTAAAACTGTGTGCATTGACGTGAAAGCTTCAGTAATTGATGAAGAATTGGTAGAGAGGCTGGAGTACCTGGTGCAGCAATACCCGGGAAAATGTAATTTCCAAATAAACATCAAGGATGAAGAAAAGGGAATACTGTTGGATACTATGTCGCGCAAATTTAAAATTGACCCCAGCAATGAATTAATAGCTGACCTGGAGAAATTGGAGCAAATAAAATATAAAATCTTGAAATAAAAATGCGGCTGTTATTCGGTCAGTGTCTAAAAAATGAAAGCCTTCTCAATGATGAGAAGGCTTTTTTAATATTAATCCGAAAGCCTATTGTTTATAAACCCCGATAAATACAGGATTTGAGCTGCCTAGCGCTCGCAAAGATCCTCTGTTAACTTCGCAAAAGCGAAGCTCACGCCGAAACGTGAGTGAGGCCCAATTTTGAGCAAAGGCTTCACTCGGTAATGTTGTAATGTTAGGTTTAAAACATATACCAGGCTTTCGGAAAATTTTAAATATTTTTAAGAGCGTTTAGTTTTTCTTCAATTATCATTATTCAAAATTACTATACATGTAGCAAAATAAAAAAAGAAAGTTTTAGAAAATATAATGCGTGATATATTTGCTAATTTTTGAAGCTAGTATTTAATTTGGCTTTAGATTATAAGACTATGAGCAAAAATTTATATTTTACCCCAGGTCCATCCGAAATGCACTATTCGCTAGCTCATTACTTGAAGCAAGCAATTAAAGAGGAGGTGCTTCATGTTTCCCATCGCAGTAAGTCTTTTGAAAAAATCTATCAACAAACGGTAGAAAAGTTACGTGCTACTTTAAAACTACCCAAAGATTACCATATTTTTTTCAGCTTTTCGGCTAATGAAATAATAGAAAGGATAATGCTTGACCTGGTAAGTGAACAAAGTTGCCATTTAGTAACTGGCAAATATTCTGAAAGGTTTCATCAGGTAGCCTCCTTTTTAGGTAAAAAAGTAAAAGTAGTAAAAGGTAATAAAGATGAGGTGCCCAACGTAAAGCAAATGCTAATAGCTGATAATTTTGATATTATAACTGCTACTTTGAATGATTTTAGCGTGGGAGTATCGTTTCCTTTGCACGACATTTATGAACTTGCCGATGCCTTTCCGGAATCACTTTTTATGCTTAACGCCACCTCTGCGTTTCCTTATCATGAAATAGACTATAGCAAAATTGATTGTATTTTCTTCGATTTGCATTACGGCTGGGGATTACCACCTGGTTTGGCAGTTTGGTTAGTCAATGATCGATGCATAGAAAAAGCCAAAGAATTGAAGCCTAATTTTAAACTAAGTGGCGTTAATTCATTGCAAAATCATTACTTTAAATCAAAACAAAATCAAATACCAATATCACCCAATACTATATTAATTTATTTATTAGATAAAATTCTTGAAGACTTTCTCAATATGGGTCAGGATATTATCAGGCGGGATATCAACTATAAGGCAGCAGTGCTATATAATTTACTGGATAACCACGAAATGCTTAAACCTTTCGTAAATACACCCCAATACAGAAGTAAAACTATAATTACCGCCAAAACTTCTATGCCATCCAATGAGCTATTTGTCTATTTAGCCAAACAGAAATTGATAGTTGGCACCGGTTACGGAGAATATAAATTTAAGCATTTGCGCTTTGCGAACTATCCTTTGCATAGCAAAGAGCAAGTGGAAATGCTGGTTGATGCAATAGAGACATTCTATAAAAATCAATAAAGTAAGTTTAATAATTGCTCTGCTTCCAGATTTTTTCTAAATAATAGTCAACATAAGGGTGCAGCCTACCAAAACTGACTTTATTTTCAGGGTGGATGAAAGCCGGTGATTCATGAAAGTTATCCAATCGTACTTCGCCAAATCCACGAGCAAAGCATACGGCATTTATGGTGTCAGTTCCTTGCCCATGACCGAAAGGATCACCTTCAAACCAGGTGCGCGCATAATCTAAAAGTTCAATTTCTTTCAACTCAAGCCCACACTCCTCTATGGATTTTTTCTGTAAAGAGGCTTCGATAGTTTCACCTCTCAACACTCTGCCACCTATAGGCCACCAAACATTGGTAGCGGGTTCTTTAAGTCTTTTTACCAATAGAATACCCTTGTCAGTCTGAATAAAAACATCGTGACAAAAAATAACTAAATGCTCATGCGCCTGCTGGTAGGTAGATACAGGCAAATAAGGAGCTTTTAGTTGGTCTGGATCTAAGTTGTTTTCTTTAAATAATTTCATTGGGCTAACTAAGGTAAGAATTACATTTTATCAAAATCGTCAGTTACTCATCCGATCACTACAATATAATTCAATCTTTTCCAATTTTTATATGCAATAGTTTACTAAATCTGTATTTGTTGAATTCTCGTTTTCAACTAGCAAATAGTATTTTAAAGTGTTAAGCTCTTCGTACATATATTACGCTTAAAAAATCTTACTTACCCAAAGAAATCAGATTAGTGAAAATACGGTAAGCGCCAGGCACCCCTGCCGGCAATTGCCTGAACCAGCTATATCCGGTGTATACAAAATAGCCTTCTCCATATTGCCCTACCAGAAGTCCACCTTCTCGGCCAGGCTCGCCGGGATCGTTGCTGCTCAATATCGGCACCAGGTTCTTATCCCATTCTCCGGCAAAATAGAGGCCTCTTTCCTGCACCCATTTATTAAAGTCTTGTTCGGTAATCTTATTGGGCGTATTCATAACCGGATGATCTGGAGCCAAAATTTTTACTGGCGCCTGCTGTTCTGTTACTCTTTCTCTTGAAAGTTGCATCGGGTAAGGACCAATGGCATCGGTACTTAAACCATAGCTGGTATTGTATTGCGCTATTAAAGTGCCCCCATTTTTCACATATTTCATCAGCTTCTCCCGGTAAAATGGTAATTTATCATTAACATTAAAAGCCCGAATGCCTGTAATGATAGCATCGTATTTTGCTAAAGTCCCTTGATTAAAATCATTTTCCTGTAGAAATTCTACCTGATAACCAACTTGTAAAAGACTTTTGGGTATGGCATCGCCTGCACCCTTTATGTAACCTATTAGATTGCCTTTCTTTTGCAAATCCATTTTTATAAAACTTGCCGATGACTCAGGAAACCAAGTTTGAGCCGGAATGTGGTCAAATACGATATCAATAGCTGAATAATCATATTTTTCACCATCAACTTCTGCTACGATGGTCAATTTATTTGAAGTAGGTTTGGCTGGGGGAGTAACTGTAAAAGGCACAATGATCTCTTCCTCTTTTTTACTTAAAGAAAACTCTGCTTCGGCCGGAGTGACTTGCCATCCTTCTGGTGCCGGAACACTTATTTTTCCATTTATTCCTTCACTTGCCCCTCTTACCATCACATTAATATCTTTACTTTGATTTTCTGTAAAAATATACACATCTTGATCAAAGCGAGTGTAAACTTTGGGCACCACTTGCAAAGGCCTGAATATTTCTCCTCTAGCCGGGTCAGTATCTTTAAAAACTACGGGTTTTGCAAACAAAATTTCATGATCTTCTACTGAAATTAAAAACTGAGCATTCATTGCTGGTGGATTTTCCGGCAACCCTATTAATTGCTGTTCGTCTACTTTAAAGGTGCCTTCTGTTCCCTTATCGCGAAGCCAATAAGGCTGTGAAAGTGGCATAGCCTCTGGAATAAGAACTTCAATACTGATTTGAAACTCTTTATTGTCACTTAATAGTTTATTAATGTCTTTTTGGTAATTTACTTTTGGAATGGATACATTTTTTACCTGAATTTTAATTGGAGACCTATTTATAATTTCTAAATCGATAGACAAAGAGTCGCCGGCCGAAACAGCATATTGGTCGGCTGCAGCCTCTAAAAACAAACCAGAGCAGGCAGCAATTAGCTGATCTATTTCTTGTAATTTAATTTCACGCCAAAAGTCATTTTCTATTTGAGCTATATTTCTCCGCACTTGCAAAAGCTTAGGAATACTTTCGTAAGGTTTATGGATATTAAAATCAGCTTGGATATTATTAATTTCAGGCCCAATTTGGGAGCCATTTTCTAATCTACTCCAGTCGGTGGCGATGTCACTCATAATATCCTTTTCTGCTTTGGATCCATCCCATTGCTTCAGATATTCAATAGATGAGCCACGTCTTGTAGCAGCACCAAAACCTTGGCTGCGATGTTGGCTACGACTATTCGCGGCTATTTCTGTATAAGATTTGCCAAGCAAATGATTATACTTGCCAACATCGACTGTAAGCAACCCACTTTTATCAAATTCTCGATCGCGGTAAAACCAGGAAGAAGTATTCCAAAAAATACGTTTTGGTTGCCAGGTTTTTACAAATTCCAGTTGATCAGGAAATGCATTTTTATCAGCTGCCAAATTAAATGCTTCTTTGGCAAGAATAGAAGAAGCCGTATGGTGGCCATGGGTAGTGCCAGGTGAGGTATTGAATCTTGTAATTATAACATCTGGCTTAAATTTTCGTATTACCCAAACCATATCGGCTAAAATCTTTTCTCTGTCCCAAATATTAAAGGTCTCATCCGGGTTTTTAGAATAGCCGAAATCATTGGCCCTGGTGAAAAATTGTTGACCACCATCTATTTTACGGGCAGCCAATAGCTCATGGGTACGGATAATACCCAAAGACTCTCTTAATTGAGGGCCAATTAAATTTTGTCCGCCATCTCCCCTGGTTAATGATAGATAAGCCGTGCGGTATTTTTCTTCATTGGCATAATAGGTAATCAATCGAGTATTTTCATCATCAGGGTGAGCAGCTATATACAACACGCTGCCAAGCACTTGAAGTTTTTCAAGAGCCTGGGCAATTTCAGCAACACTTTCCGGCGATTTGCTTTGACTTGAGACTGGAAAAAAGATTATGACTTGAAATAGTACTAATAAAATAAAAACCCTTTTTAATATCATTGCATTATTAATTAATATTCTAAATTTATTAACATGATTAATTCTAATCATCATTTAGTACAGATTTGAAAGTAAACCATTTTTCTTTTATCCGAAACACTTCACTAAGCCATAATTAGAATAGTACAACCAATGGTTTAAGGCAACTAAGTTACCCTAATTTTTAGCAATAACAAAGGGAAGCATAATCACCTTCCCTTTTCAAAAATATCTTTTCAGATGATCTATCTTAAATCGATTAATTCTACTCCTTTGTGCTTGCTGGCATCAAATTCGAAATAGTCGTCTTTTACATCCACATTTGGAGTAAAATTAGTTATGTGGTACAAATATTTGTTACCGGCTTTATCAAAAATTTCCCAGCTGTGTAAATTTTTATTTGATTTATTTATCTTAAGCCTGATTTTATAAAATTGATTGCCAGTATCTTCAGGAACAAGGTCTACTACCGATAAACTTTTACCAGCTTCTGTTAAGTCATTTACATAGAGGTATTTATAGCCATCTTTATAGGCAGTATAAATTTTTGAAGGTGACATGTCACTTGCTGGATAATAGTTGTCGATGTTCACTTCATTAACTTCCGGTAGATAAGTCCAAACGGTACTACCATTGCTGTATATTTCCTGGCCACTCATTTGCAAACGAAATTTATCGTCCTTCACTGTTATCTTTCCTTCAAATTCCTCGTTAATGTTTTCGGTTTCATTGGTCATTGAGTGTGTAAAGTCAGCTTTGTAAGCAGACATTTCCGTATATTTTTCACTCATCTGATCCAATATTTCTAATGCTTTAGCATCATATTGTGCTTTCCCCGCGGTCGTAGCTGCAAAAATGATCACTATCAAATACAATATTTTTCTCATGTTCCTCTGTTATATTTAAATTTTAATGTTTTTTCTCTAACTCGTTCAATAATTGTTCCAAACTATATTCGTCGTGCACCAAAACTTCTCTTGCTTTACTTCCTTCGAAAGAACCCACTATTCCGGCAGCTTCCAATTGATCGATTAGCCTTCCGGCCCTGTTGTATCCAAGCTTCATTTTTCTTTGAATCAACGAGGTACTTCCTTGCTGATGCGCCACAATCAATCGAGCCGCATCATCAAACAAGGCGTCACGATCGTTTAAGTCTACTTCTCCAACTGCGGTTCCTTCATCACCTTCTCCATAAAACTCTGGCAGCATATAAGCGGATGGATATCCCCTTTGTGAACCCACGTAGTCACACAAGGTCTCCACTTCTGGTGTATCTATAAAGGCACATTGTAATCTTATTATTTCTGAACCATGCGACAATAGCATATCACCATGCCCGATAAGCTGTTCAGCACCACCGGCATCAAGAATAGTACGAGAATCTATTTTCGAGGTTACCCTAAATGATATTCTGGCAGGGAAGTTAGCTTTAATAATACCGGTAATTACGTTTACCGATGGTCTCTGTGTAGCTATTACGATGTGTATACCTACGGCACGAGCCAGTTGTGCTAAACGGATGATTGGTGTTTCCACTTCTTTTCCAGCTGTGATCATCAAGTCAGAAAGTTCATCAATTACCAGCACTATATAGGGTAAAAATCGATGACCTTGTTCGGGATTTAATCTGCGGTGCACAAACTTGTAATTATATTCTTTTAAATTCCTGCAACTGGCATCTTTGAGTAAGTTGTAACGGTTGTCCATTTCAACACAAAGTGAATTTAGCGTGTAAATCACTTGCTTTGTATCAGTGATGATAGCCTCTTCATTATTGGGAAGCATGGCTAAAAAATGACGCTCAATTTTATTATAAAGGGTGAGTTCAACCTTTTTTGGATCCACCAAAACAAATTTGAGTTGCGAAGGGTGCTTTTTGTACATTAAAGATGCCAACAAAACGTTTATTCCCACAGATTTACCTTGACCAGTGGCACCTGCCATTAACAAGTGAGGCATCTTGGCCAGGTCAGCCACAAAAACTTCATTAGAAACGGTTTTACCTAATACTATGGGCAATTCCTTATCACTTTTTAAAAACTTGTCAGTGCTAAGTACAGACTTGATAGAAACCATTTCACGGTTCTTATTGGGCACCTCGATACCGATAGTACCTTTACCAGGAATAGGAGCAATAATTCTGATTCCTAAAGCGGCCAGGTTAAGTGCAATATCATCTTCCAGGTTTTTAATTTTAGAAATTTTCACACCTGCTTCAGGTACAATTTCATAAAGTGTAACCGTAGGGCCAATGGTAGCTTTTATATTAGAAATACCAATTTTAAAATTGATGAGTGTTTCAACAATTTTGTCCTTGTTCATTTCCAGCTCTTCCTTGGTTACCTCAATATTTCCTTTGGAATGATCTACCAACAATTCAAGATGCGGGTATTTATAGTTCCCCAGATCAAGTGTAGGATCATAATTTTCCATTTTATGACCTACTTGCTCTTCATTTTGCTTTTCTATTTGCAGCTCAAGCTCTTCTTGAGGCAGCAAAGGAGTATTTAAAGGTGGATGTGGCCTACCGAAATCCTGAACACCTTCAGGGTCAGCTGGTGGTTTAGTGCTTTCATCAAATGCTTTTCTTTTATCTTCGATTAGCAGTTCTGGAGTACCTTCATTTTCCTTCTTGTTTTTAGGAGTCTTTTCTATTTTAAAAGACCAGCTATTTTTTTCATCTTCCTCTTTTTTATTCAGTTTATCCTCGTTGGTCTTTATTGGATTTTCCTCTTTTTGCTCCTTTACCGATGAATTATCATCGGGCATCGTAGCTGGTTTATAACTAAGTAAGCTAGTAATATCGAAAGCATAAATTACAAAAACTAATAAACTGAATATTAGCACAAGGTAAGTTCCCCAACCCATGAGACTATCAAAGAGAAATGCCAACTCAAACCCAATACCACCGCTGAGGAAACTCCAGGTATTGATTTGATCTTGATTAAAGGTAAGATAACCCATTAGTAGGCTAATCCAAAAAATAAAAAAGAAGACAAATTTAAAAACTGAAATTGGAGAAAGAACTTCTTTTTTAAATACAAGCTTGTAGCCTGATATAAAAAGAAAAGGAGGAATCAGAAATGCAGCAATACCAAACCATTTGAAAACGAAAAAGTAAGAAATTATAGCACCAAACAGCCCCAGCCAATTTTCTGCTTCTAACCCAGCTGCCCGCACTTCGGTATTGTCAATTGCCTCTACTACGCTTTGGTCTGCCTGATAGGTAAAAAGGTAGCTAAGCATGGAGGTAAATAAAAACAATGATAACACAATCAGAAAAAAGCCAAAAGCAAGTATAAACTTTTGATCACCAAAGAAATTGAACTTAAACTTCTTTTTAGGTTGTTTCTGCTTTTTCTTAAACGTATTGGATTTATAGGTATTTTTTGCTGTCATGCGGTCAACTTATTTTACAAAAATATGCAAAATATTGATTTATCGTTTTAAAACTACAGGTTCAACATTTGATCATTGCCAAAATGAAGCCTCTCAAATTTGGTTTGCTAACGTGTGCTTAGATTAAAAATTATGATTAATTAATGCTTTGTTAATGTCTTTAACTAAACCGGGCCCCTTGTATATAAATCCTGTATAAAGTTGCACCAGGTTGGCTCCTGCCTTTATTTTTTCTATGGCATCTTTAGGTTCCATTATACCACCCACGCCAATAATAAACAGATCAGGCTTCTTTTCGCGTAAATATTTTATAATGGTATTGCTAACATGAAATACCGGCTTTCCACTTAGCCCTCCAATGCCTATTTTATCAATTTTTCTTTTAGTGGCTCGCAGTCCCTCCCTTCCTATGGTAGTATTGGTCGCGATTACTCCCTCTAGTTTAGTTTCCGATATTATCTGAATGATATCATCCAACTGCTCATTGTTCAAATCCGGAGCTATTTTTAAAAAGATTGGTTTTGATTTTTCTTTAGTCGCTCTGGCTTTTTGCAACGCTTTTATAATATGAGTGAGTGGTACTTTTTCTTGCAAGCTTCGTAAACCAGGCGTGTTGGGCGAGCTTACGTTGATTACGAAATAGTCCACATATTGGTAAAGAGCCTCAAAACAAGTAAGATAATCCTGGTAAGCATTTTCATTAGTAGTAATTTTGTTTTTACCAATATTGCCACCTACAATCACGCCAGAATTAGTTTTTTTCAGCCGCTCAACAGCTTGCAATACTCCTGCATTATTAAAACCCATTCGATTGATTAATGCCTGGTCTGACTTCAATCTAAAAAGGCGCGGCTGTGGATTACCCGGTTGTGCCAAGGGCGTAAGGGTGCCAATTTCGATAAAGCCAAAGCCCATTTGATCAAGTTCATTAATGATTTTAGCATCCTTATCTAACCCCGCGGCTAAGCCTACCGGATTTTTAAAATGGAGTTCGAAAAAATGCCGCGGCAATGAAGGGTGGCTTATCTTATAATAGCTTTTAAATAAAGTACTAACCACCGGCAGCTTAAAGCTAAATGCAATTAACTTGAAAGCCATATTATGAGCTTTTTCAGCCGGCAACATAAAGAATATTAGTCTGAATAATTTATACACGAATAAAGTTCTTTTTGCCAGCAAAATTGATGAATTAATAGCAGAAATACATTGAAATCATAGAGATAAATAGGGTATGTTTTGAGAAACATTATTTTTGTTGATATATCTCAGGATTATGATAAAATACTTAAAGAAAATATAGCTTCTCTGCTGATTCTGATAAGCTATGTGCTAAATATTTCAATTTGATCATTGAATAAAGTAGATGATCTTTTACCGGAC
>CAZQEZ010000018.1:13238-30361 GCA_964592475.1 uncultured Roseivirgaceae bacterium | reverse complement strand
ACTATTGCTCGTTAGCAGTCATTTTAACTGTATAAATACCCGGAAAAATTGCACGCCATATAATTATCCTTTACTTGAAATGCTATCGAACCTCATTATTTTGTTTGTGTATTTTCTTTAATAGAGGAATTTCAACAAATAAATAGCGCGTCTATAACAAACTTAAACTAATCTTGACTAATGTATACTTTGTGTTTAACACGAGTCAGTTAATATTAAACATGAAAATAGGTTTGATCTAATAATATTTGGAAATCAAAACAGAGGCCACTGATAGTTAAGCTTACTACTTATTAATATAATTTTATAAATTATTGATATATTTATATTTAATCAACTCATTATATGCTGGAACGCGTATATCACTTGATAATTTTATACTTAACTGATGTAATATTTTATAATTTACGCGGCAAATGTCGTTCAATTAGAAAGGATTTATTGTTTAGGTTTACGCACTTTTTAATAAACATTATGGTGTTGAGAATTGAAAAACAGCAAGTTGATATTATCACTGTAGCTATAAAAAGAATATTCAAACGCATGTAATCTAATTGTTTTGTTACAATATCTACAAATAATAACATTGTTTATCATTGCAATAAATCAAATATTATACATCATGAAGATAAAGCCTTTTTGTAAAATATTATCCAGAAAAAAATATGTTTCTTGCAAAGAAGAGTTGCAAAGAAACAAGATGGTTATTGCTTCAGCAATCAATTTTATTAATAGCATTGAAGCAGGAGAATTAGAAATTCACTTCGAAAAACAATTTGAAGAAACAGCTATTGCAAATTCTCTTAAAAACATGCACGATAAAATGAAAGCAATAGCTAAAGAAGAACAACAACGAAATTGGGCCGCTGAAGGATTGGCTAAATTTTCGAATATACTAAGACAAGAAAATTCCTCCATAATTGAATTTGGAGATATCATCATCAGAGAAATTGTAAAATATTTAAATATTAACCAAGGAAGCATTTTTATGGTAGAAAATGATGAAAATGATAATGAATATATTAAAATATTAGGCACCTATGCTTATAATAAAAAGAAATATTGTGAGCAAAAAAGAATTGAAATTGGTGAAGGACTAGTAGGTCAATGCTATTTAGAAAAAGACATTATTTACATGACTGATGTACCTCAGTTTTATGTAAATATCACCTCTGGATTGGGTGAAGCTACCCCAAATTCAATTCTTCTAGTGCCGTTAATTGTAAAAGATACAGTATACGGAGTTGTCGAATTAGCTTCTTTTGGGGAATTTAAAAAACATGAAATTGAGTTTTTGCAAAAACTAAGTGAAAATATAGCATCCGCTATATCAAGTGCCAAAATAGCAGATAGAACTAATAAACTATTACAAGAAGCACAACAACAAACAGAAGAAATTAGAGCCCAGGAAGAAGAGCTAAGACAAAATATGGAAGAAATGGAGGCTACTACTGAGGAAATGATGAGACAACGAAAAGAACTGGAAAATAAAGACTTAGAAATGAAAAAGGTAATTGCAGAAATGCAAGCCAATGAAGCCGATATGCAAAAAATGGAAGATAAACACAGGGCATTAATAAAAGAACACCTGAAAATGAAGAAAGAATTAAGAGATGCACATGGCAAGATAATTACTTTGCAAAATAATAAAATTTTAGAAGAAAATTTTGAATTAAAACAATACGGATAATACTAATTAAAAAAAATTAAAATTATGATCGACTTATTAGTAACAGAAGAAATTAAAGATAAATTAGCAGAAAATCCTGCTAGAGCAAATGCAATTATAAACAGCACCAACGAGGTAGGCATTTGCATCACTAACCAACAGATGGAATTTGTAGCAGTAAATGACGAATATTGCAGACTGTATGGGTATGAAAGACATGAACTCATTGGCAATAAATTTACGATGATTGTACCTGAAGAATATAAGGAACAAATGCAGCACCTACATGACAAATTTATGCGAGATAAGCGGGAAGTCGCACGCGACTGGACTGTAGCAACTAAAAACGGACCTTTGGATATATCGGTTGACACTGCTTTTTCTGATAAGATTTTTGGAGGAGAACCACATAAAATTACTTTAGTGATAAAAGCAGATTAGCAATAAAAATGCCACCATCACTTATAGACGGTGGCATTTTAATGATTTTAGATTCTTTCTATTATCTTTTTTCCCAGTCAGGTCTTGCTGGTTTCTCATAGGGATCTAAAGCCATAGCTTTTATTACTTCTTCAATAGCACGTAGCAATTGATTGTCTACTCCTTGGGCCAATTCGGTATGGTCTTCCGGCACTTCAATGTCAGGATCTACTCCATGCCCTTCAGCAAACCAGGTACCATCAGGGTTGTACATGCGGAAAGTAGGTACGGTAACTATACCGCCATCTATCAAATATGGAACACCGGAAATACCAATTAAGCCTCCCCAGGTACGAGTGCCGATAAGAGGGCCAAGTTCTTTTTTGCGGAAGTAATCAGGAAATGCATCGCCGCCTGAACCACTCCATCCATTGATCAACATTACTTTTGCACCAAAATTAGCTTTTGGCGGCCACTGCCAATCTTTACCATGGCGAACTGCCCAATAAGCCAAAGGCTCTCTATCAAGCAATTCAATAAACCGATCGGGAATTTGACCACCACTATTAAAACGTTCGTCAATGATAAGTCCTTCTTTTTTCCATTGACCACTAAATTGGCGAACAAGCTCACTTTGTCCATCATAGCCAGTACTTCTAACATAAATATAACCTACTTTCCCATTGGTGGCTTCGTCCACTGCTTTTCGTTTTTCTTCAATCCAAGCCAAATGACGAAGACGAGTCTCGCTGCTCATGGTTTCTACAATTACTTTGCGAGCGCCTTCTTGGCCAGGTTTTTCATTTACGGTAAGCTCAACAGTTTTATTACTCAGGCCTTCAAATGCTGCATAAGGTTCCTGGTCAGTGGATAGTTTTTTGCCGTTAACAGCCAGTACATAATCTCCTTCATTTACATCTACACCCGGCTTTTGCAAGGGAGATACTGCTTCAGCATTCCATGGTGCACCTTTTATTATCTCCGCGACGCGGTAATAACCATTGTCAACTTCCCAATTGACACCCAGGTAACCCACAGGTTTTCTTTTGGCACTTTCGGTATCACCACCACCTTCGTAGGTGTGTGAGGCATTAAGCTCAGCAATCATCTCACCTATCAGGTAGTTAACATCCCATCGAGTTGCTGCTTCATCTACCAAATCACCATATTGCTTGCCTATCGCATCCCAATCCACCCCGTGCATGTTGGGGTCATAAAAATAATCTCGTTGCAATCGCCAGGCATCCATGAATATTTGTTTCCACTCCTCACGTGGAATTACCGTCATTTCCATATCTGATAGCGGCAATTTATCTTCCATTTTTGCTCCGGGCTTTATGTCTACAATAGCAAGTGATCGGTTGTTCATCACCAGCATTTTATCTCCGCCGGCGGCTATTTCAAAGCCGTCAGCATCATCCATGAGCGTTTTTTCCTCTCTTTCTTTGATATCAAAATATTTGATAGGCCTGGTACGTGTATTGGCACCAGAGTTTGGGTAATGATGGTAAATTACTTTGCCTTTTACCGCATTTATATTACCATAATTACCAGCATCGGGCGGTAATATTTCTACTCTGGACTCAAAACCTTCAATATCAATGGTAAGTTTTTCTTTTTTATCATTGTCATCCTTTTTCTTCTTTTCATCATTGTCTTTACTATCTTCCTTGTCTTCTTCTTCATCCATTTTCACCTCATCATTCCTGGTATTTTGAATAGCTTTTACATCCTTTCGTAAAGCTACAGCTGCAATTTTAGTTGCGTTTGGGTAAACAAATGAATTGTCGTAGTCGCTGTAAACAGGAGAAAAATGTCGATTTGTAGTAAAAAAGATGTATTTACCTTCAGGGTCAAATACCGGATTATTATCAGAATAAAACCCACTGGTTACTTGCGTCAATTTTTTAATTTTATAATCAAATAAGTAAATGGCATTATTCTGATTTTCTAACCCTTTTGAAAATGCGAGCCAATTGCTATCGTGCGACCAGCTGTAGTCAAAACCAGCTAAATAGCCATGAGTACCCCAGAATCCTGTGTCTACCTCGATAGTTTCATTTTTGTCTACATCAAAAATTTTAATGGTTATAGTTTCATCTATGAATACCAACTTTTTACTATCGGGCGACCAATGAGCTTGATACCTGAAACCGGGGCCATAACTGGTGAGTTTTTTCGTACTTTCGTCTTCCAAGTTCATCAGGTAAAGTTCATATTCACCACTACGATCGCTCCAAAATGCAACATGCTTGCCGTTAGGAGACCATGCTGGAGATCGCTCGGCTGCCCCGGGAGTATTGGTAAGATTTTTAACATAGCCATGTTCGGCAGGTAAAGAAAATAGCTCACCCCTTGCCTCTATTATTGCACGTTCGCCATTAGGTGCTATTGCAAAACCCCTCATCAAGTTTTTTACACCTTCAGTTTTTGGTTGTAAAGCCATTTGATCTGTTACTACCTCTATTGCTACTTCTTGGGTTTCTTGCTTTTCCAGATTAAGTAAATATAATTTACCGCCGGCTGAAAATACAATATCTGAAGGCCCTATAGATGGATACTGAATATCAAAATCAGTGAAATTGGTGATTTGAGAATGCTGCTTGCTTGCAATATCATATACCCATATATTGTTACGCATTTCTTCTCCCCTGTCCGAGAGGTAGTAGATTTTATTGCCACTCCACATTGGCAATTCATCATTAGCAGGATTGTTAGTAATATTTTCAGCAGTCATATTTTCCAGATCAAAAATATAGATATCAGCCGCGGTTCCTCCGCGGTACCTCTTCCAGTTCCGTGATACTCTGGTATTTTGGGTGAAAGCTATTTGGTCTCCCTCATCAGAAAATGATCCAAATTCTGCATATGCCATAGGAAGCTTTTCAGCTTGCCCCCCATCTTTACTTAGCAAATACAGCTGATTGAATCGCTGGCGACCGCTTTCTCTTGATGAGGAAAACAACACTTTACCTTCAGGACTCCAATCTACCATTCTATCAGTAAATCCGTGGAAAGTAATTCTTTTAGGTATACCACCCATGGCGTCTATTACATAAATATCGCTATTACCATCATAATTTCCGGTAAAAGCTATGGCTTCTCCATTAGGTGAAAAGCGCGGGAATGATTCGGGACCGGCAGGAGAGCTTAACTTTAATGCTGTTCCTCCTTTCTTTTCTACCACCCATACATCACCAGCATAAGCAAATGTAATGTGCGTTTCCGATACATCAGGGTATTGAATCATTCTAGCATCAATTTGCCCTATTGATTCAAAGGTTATAAGTGATAAGAATAAGATTAAAATTAAAATTTTTCTCATTTTACTTCAATTATTAATTTAAAACTAAAAAGCTAAATATACAAAAGAATAAAATCACGATTCATCAAAATATGATTAGTGGAATTTTGGCTTTATCAGTGGTAATAAGCATGAAAAAAATTTGGCACCTGTTCTCTTTTCTTTACTTCTTTTTATAATGGAGATACCGGCTCAGTAGGATCGTTTAATTCACTGGCATGGATAAAAAAAGGTGCCAGAGGCATAGTAACTAATGGAAGCGTACGTGATACTGATGAAATTGCAAAACAAAAAATACCGTGCTATATCGATTGGCAAAACAGAGGGCGTGGTATAAGGCCCGGTCGCAACGAGTTTGAATCGATGAACAAAACTATTGTAGTAGGTGGTGTACAAATAAATCCGGGAGATGTAATTGTAGCCGATGGTGATGGCGTAATAGTAGTGCCCAGAAAATATGCCAAAGAAGTAGCTGATTATGCCGACAAAACTTTAAAAAGTGATAAAGCGAATAGAAGGAGATTGTATGAGCAAATGGGAAAAGAAATGGACAAGACAGTGAAATAGTATATCATATAATAAAAGTTAAAAGCCGGAATTGATTCCGCCTTTCAACTAAATTTTTCAGTGTTCAGACTACCAAATTAATAATTCAACAATTTATACAATCTAAATTAATTGGTGCTCAGCAAATTATTCCTTTATCGAGAAAGTATATTCAAATTTTTTACAAATCATAAATTTCAGTTAGTTTATCCCGGCTTCCTTCATGATACCACTGGTAATGAAAATCGTTCAGTCGCTTCAATACATTAAGCATTACTTCTTTTTCTTCTTTCTGTAAATCTCCAAGCAGAAACTTTGACAATTGCATTACTTGTTTAGTTGCTTTTTCTAATATTTCCTTGCCATAATCTGTTAATACTACCCTTCGAATTCTTTTATCTTCCTGGTCAGTGTGGTCTATTATCAATTCATTTTTTATTAATCTTTTAATAATTTCAAAACATGTGCTGGCTTCCATGATCGATTTTTGAGCTATTTCCTTTTTACTCGGATCACCCTTTATTTCTACAAATTTAAGTATTCCAAAGTCGGGTAAACCCAATAACGGTAGATCGCGAAATGCCAGCTTGGTCCAGGTTTCTGTATAAGACATCAAACCGCCCAGCTGGTATCCAATTATACCATCCAATCCGGCTTGATCAATAGATACTCTTTTATGCCATTCGCTGGGTTTATTATTTTGCTCGTTTTCCTTTTGCTGTAGCCATTTTCCGAAATGAGCCATGTCGTCTTTAAAACCACATGCCAGATAAGACTTGTAGGCTTGCAAAAGATTAATTACATTATCCATCAAAATTTATTTTTACAATTTAATAATAATATTAAAACAATTTTGTAGTATAATCGTTCATCTAATCATAAAAAATAATTAGAACAACATGAAGCACTTATTACAATTTTTTATTCTATTATGTTCGAGCTTTGCTCCTAATCTATTGTGGGCTCAAAGTTCATTATCCGGCAAAGTAACAGATGCTAAAACCGGAGAGCCTCTGATAGGTGCCACAGTTCAAATTGAAGGCACTGATTTAGGCAACATTACAGATGTAGATGGACAGTATCAAATAAAAGATATTCCTACTGAGACATACACTGTAGTGGCCAGTTACGTAGGCTATGAAACCCGTAAACGCTTCGGAGTAGTAATTCGAAGTGGTGGTAATCCTGATCTGAATTTTGCATTGGACGAATCGGTAAGTGAACTGCAAGATGTGGTTGTAACTGCCAATCCATTTGAAAAATTAGATGAAACGCCGCTAAGTATACAGCGATTGTCAAGGGAAGAAGTGGCTACCTATCCCGGAGGCAATAATGATATAGCACGCGTGGTACAATCACTACCCGGAGTATCCGGTTCTATCGGGGGTTTTCGCAATGATGTTATCATCAGGGGTGGGGCACCCAACGAAAATGTTTATTATCTTGATGGGGTAGAAATACCCAACATTAATCACTTTGCTACCCAGGGTAGTGCCGGTGGGCCGGTGGGTATGCTCAACGTATCATTTTTTGAAGGTGTAACCCTTACTGCCAGCGCTTTTGGTGCTCAATACGACAATGTGCTTTCCGGAGTTTTACAGTTTGATCAGCGAAAAGGCAATCCACGTAAGCTGAAAACCAATATCAGGGTAGGTGCCAGTGAAGCCGCCCTTACTATGGAAGGGCCTCTATTTAAAGGTAAAAATAACGAAGAAAGTAAAACTACATTTATTGCATCGGCTCGCCGCTCTTATTTGCAGTTTTTATTTCAATTAATTGATTTGCCTATCCTGCCAGATTATTGGGATTACCAGTACAAACTCTCCCACGAAATTGATAAATACAACGAGATTATTTTTACCGGTATCGGTTCTATCGACAACTTTGGTATTAATGTGCCTAAAGAATTTTCGCCCGAACAACAATCCACCCTTGAACAAGTACCGGTAATTAATCAATGGACAACCACTTCGGGACTTACCTGGAAAAAAAGATTTAAAGATAACAGCGGATACCTCAACACAACCTTAAGCACCAATATCCTTAACAATGATTTTACCCGTTTTCGTGATAATGTAAGCCAAACCGACCCCTATTTTGAAAATCAGTCACAAGAATGGGAAACCAGATTACGATTAAATATGACAAAATTTGCCGGTAAATGGGTGTTAAATGCTGGCCTGGTAGGCATCAATGCCGACTATAGCAACACCACCCGCGACTTGGTAGATGGATTTAACTATACAACAGATCTTAATTTTTTCCGGTATGGTATACATGGTCAGGCAAGCACTAAGCTAGGTAACGAGCGGTTGGGGATTTCCGCGGGTTTCCGAATGGATGGAAATTCATTTACAGACACGGGCAATGAGATTTTTCGCACCTTTAGCCCTCGACTGGCACTTTCCTATCAATTGGATGCTGCCAGAAAATGGAGCATCAATGCCTCTGTTGGCAGATACTTTAAAATAGCACCTTACACTATTTTAGGTTTTCGCAACCAAACAGGGCAATTTGAAAATAAGAATATAGATTACATTCAAAGTGATCACCTGGTGGCTGGAGTAGAATATTTGCTCAATACTTCGGCCAGAATCACAGTGGAAGGTTTTTACAAAAAATATAGTGATTATCCGGTTTCATTGTCCACAGGTGTGTCACTGGCCAATCTTGGCGGTGGATTTGAAGTGCTTGGCAATGAGCCGGTAGCTAGTATAGGTGAAGGCGAAACCTATGGCGTTGAGTTTCTTTTCCAGCAAAAATTCACTAAAAACTTTTACGGCATTTTGGCCTATACTTATTATTATAGCCAATTTTCCGGTCTTGATGGAAGCTATCGTCCTTCTGTTTGGGACAATCGTCATTTGCTTACATTTACCGGTGGTTATCAGTTTGGAAATAACTGGGAAATAGGTGTGAGAACCAGGTACCTGGGTAGCACTCCATATGCACCAGTAGATAGCGATGCAACTCTGGCTAATTATCCGGAAATAGTATTGGAATATGACCAATTAGGCGCTACCCGCCTCGATCCGTTTAACCAAACGGATATACGTCTGGATAAAAAATGGAATTTTAAAAATTTCACCTTGAACTTATTCCTTGAGTTTCAGAATGTTCTGGCCAGTGACATACCCTCACCACCTGAATTTGGTTTGGCTCGTACCAATGATGGCACATTAATTGAGCCTACACAACTAGTGCAGATTGAAGATATTGATAATTCGGCTACTTTACCAATACTTGGTGTAGTTATAGATTTTTAATTGCTGCATTATGAATTCATTGACAACTATTAAAATTTTGTTTATTATGCTAACAATTCAAACGCAAGATATTGTAGGAAAAAAATTCCCAACCATTTCGGCCACCACCCTATCCGGAGACCAGATCATATTCCCGGATGAATTAGATAAAGATGCCAACATTGTAATACTAGCTTTTGAAGAATGGGCACAAAAAGATGTAGACACCTGGGCCGGCTTTATTCTGAAGCATTATAACATTGATGATGAGATCAATTATTACGAGTTACCCATGATGAGCAAATTTTATAGTTGGTTATCCGGATGGATTGATGGCGGCATGAAAAATGGAATCGATGTGGATTTACATGATAATGTGGCAACTTTTTACGGAGAGCGAAAGTCTTATTTTGAAACTTTGGGAGTTGAAGACTTAAATACTTGCTACATTTATTTAATAGATAAAAACGGGAAGATAATATTTGCAGCCGAAGGCGCTCTCAACGAAAAAAATTGTAATGAGATGCAGCAAAAAATTCAATTATTGCAAGCTAAATAAACAAATATCTTTCAGGTGGTGTGATTATTACTTTTAGTTTTTGTTAAATATACACTCCTGCCATTGATCAAATTCAATGGCAGGTTTTACATCTCTTCTAATTCGTAATCACCTCCCTTGCCATATCGTGTCAAATCCTTAAAATGCAGCTCTTCTAATAACTGCAAATCTTTGACAATAAAATCATTATCCTGCAACACCTCCAGTACTTCGAAGTGGGTTTCATGGTCGTAATTTATCAATCGGTACTTTTTACCAATGCGCATGGTATCGGGTGAAATGGCCATAAATTAGAATAGTTTTACTTGATAATAAGTTTTTTTGAATATTGTTCGAATTATTGATAACCAGATGAGGGTAATTAAATAATAATTGCAAAAAATATTGCATTAGTCCAACTATTTATTAGATTTGGGCAAATATTATTATTTTGCAAACAATAATATTTGACCAAAAATGAGCTATTTTGATTCTTATTTGGGTATAGGCATTAGAGGTGACTATCAAATTAGTGAGTCAATTTTGGGTAGTGTTAACTACAACTACTATTTAGCAGATGAATTTTATAGCTTAAGCACTATTAACCTAGATGGATTGTATACTTTTGCAGGTGATGGTATTCGCCCTTATGTATTAGCTGGTTTAAACATTGCAATAGTAAGTGTGAATTTTGATTTCTTTGGGGTTTCCCAAAGCGTAAGCAACACTGAAATAGGTATAAACCTTGGTGGTGGTGCAGAATTACCATTAAGTGATAAAATGGCCGCTTTTGGTGAATTAAAATATGCATTAGCCAGTCTTGACGAATTAGTTATTTCTGCTGGTTTGAAATTCAATTTGAACTAAACAGATAAGGGGAATTTAAATAAATAGCTTAAAAGGGATTTGTTTCTATTAAAATATTATAATTTTAATCATGAAATACATCCCTTTTATTATTATTATCGCCTTTTTAAGCAGATGCAAGCCAATAGAAGCACAAACCACTAAAATAAATGGCCTCAATCTGGTAGGTCCTCCAAAAATTTTCTCTTCGTCCTATTTCCGACCTATCAATGAAGTGGGTGCCAATTTTGTAGCCATTATTCCATTTGCCTTTAGCCAACCAAATGAACCTGCTGTTACTTATGGGCAAAACTGGCAATGGTGGGGAGAGCAGCCTGGTGGTATTACAACAATGGTCCAACATGCCAGAGCATATAATTTACAGGTCATGCTAAAACCACATGTGTGGGTAAGTGGTCAAGGGTGGCCTGGCGATTTCAAACTTGAAAATGAATCAGACTGGCAAATATGGGAGAAGCAATATGAAAAATATATTTTAGATTATGCCCGTTTAGCAGATTCATTGAAAGTAGAAATATTTTGTATTGGAACAGAATATCGAATAGCTGTAAAAGATAGACCTCAATATTGGCGAGGGCTTATCAATAAAGTATCAAATATTTACTCGGGAAAAATAACCTATGCAGCCAATTGGGACAATTATGAAAATGTCGTGTTTTGGGAAGCACTTGATTTTATAGGAATTAATGCTTACTGGGCTTTATCTGACAATAAGACTCCCACAACAGAAGAACTGGTGGAATCATGGCAACCGATAAAAAAACAAATGAAGAGTTTGTCAATGCAGAATAAAAAGCCCATAATTTTTACTGAATTTGGCTACCAAAGTGTGGATTATACAGCCAGGGGTCATTGGAACTTAGATTTAAAATCTTTGAATATGAACATGAAGGGACAAGCTAATGCCTACCAGGCAATTTTTGAGGTTTTTTGGCAAGAGCAGTGGTGCGCCGGCGGGTTTTTATGGAAATGGTTTCCCAATCATGAAAAAGCCGGTGGAAGTACCGATAAAAGATTTACTCCCCAACGAAAGCTGGCTGAAGAGGTAATTAAAGATATTTATTCAGAAAATAACTAAAAAGCTAAGACTCAAAAAGAAACTGGGCCAATAATCACGCTTGCTCTTAATTATGTTAGGTTTTATTCTAAATTGTAATTTCCATTTGCCCATTTTATTGTCGGTTCAATCCAATCCTTTAAAGGTTTAAATAAAAATCCATGCCCCATTCCGGTATTCAGTTCTATTTCTTTAAAGTGAATTATATTACAGCTAGCCTTAGTTTTTCGCTGCAAAGCAGAAACCCCAAAAGGGTCAGACTTTTCGTAAATTGTTAATATATTTCCGCAATAATTGATTTCAGGGATACTTTCAATGTCACTATTCGCAAGGTTTCTTAAATAATGGCAACACCCAAATATATCACAATTATAATTTTTTTTATTTACGCGGTATTACTTCACCTATATTTTTCACTGTAAAAAAGAGCAGACAAACCCTGCCATCACTAAATGTACGGCCAAAGTAGGCCAGCCATTACTGCTTACCACTTCCTTTCTTCATCAAAATCTTCCAGGTAATCGGCTACTCGTTTTACGAATAATCCACCTAATGAGCCGTCGATCACTCTATGGTCGTAACTGTGAGAGAGAATCATCTTTTGCCGAATTCCCAACATGTCTCCATATTTAGTTTCTATAACAGATGCCTTTTTCTGCACGGAGCCAAGAGCCAAAATGGCTACTTGTGGTTGTAAAATAATAGGAGTGCCGGCAATATTGCCAAAGGTGCCTATATTGGTGATGGTGTATGTTCCATGGGAAAGTTCTTCAGGTTTCAATTTATTTTCACGGGCACGGCGGGCCACATCATTTACTTTGGCAGCTAACCCCACCAGGCTAAGCTGGTCTGCATCGTGGATTACCGGCACGATCAAATTACCGTCTTCCAAAGCTACAGCCATACCTACATTGATGGCTTTTCGTTTGATGATTTTGTAGCCATCTACGGATACGTTAACCATCGGAAAGTCTTTAATTGCCTTCACCACCGCCTCTATAAATATAGGGGTAAGTGTAAGTTTTTCTTTTTCTTTGCGCTGAAATTCTTCCTTTACTTTTTCACGCCAGCTCATCAGGCCAGTTACATCTGCTTCTACAAAGGAAGAAACGTGGGCTGATACGCGCCTGGAAGCCAGCATGCGGTCAGCAATGATTTTACGCATGCGATTCATCTCAATTATTTCATCCTTTTCGTCTATGGTCACCGGTGGAATGGAAAGGTTGTTGGTAGCGGTAGAAGAAACTTTATAGTTCTCTGTTCCTGAAGGTTTAAATAATGAATCTTTGTCTTTTTGCTCGCGCTGGTCCAGGTAACCGATAATATCCTTTTTTGTAACCCGGCTATTCATGCCGGTACCTTTTATGCTTGAAAGCTCTTGAGCAGTAATTTTTTCTGTTTTCGCGATATTCTTTACCAAAGGGGAATAAAACCTTTCATCAGCGGTGGCTACAGCTTGCTGCCCATTGATAATTTCTGAAGTAGGTACTTCGGTTTTTTCTGACTGGCTCTCAGTTTGATCTTCATCAGGAGAAACACCATCAATTTCCTCCGCATAAGTTTCTATCACGGCAATTGGTTTGCCTATTTCAATTATTTCACCTTTCTCCACAAGTAGCTCCTTCAAAATACCTTCATAAGGCGAAGGCACTTCAGTATCTACTTTATCGGTAGCCACCTCTAGCAGTGATTCTTCCTGGCTTACCTCGTCACCAACTTTTTTCAACCATGCCAACACAGTTGCCTCTATAATACTCTCGCCCATTTGGGGCATTAAAATCTCTACCTTTGCCATGTGATTGAATTAATTTTGGTGCAAATTTAAAAGATTAAAAAAAATAGTACCGATAAATATTTGGTTCTTTGCTAAAAAATATGATTTGACCATTATTCAGGCATCTCAATTAATAAATTAACCAAAGAATTACTTATACTTAACAAAATTAAAAAGTTTCCTTGAGTTGACCAATTCGCCGCCTTAATAAATCTAAAACTCTAATGGCACTAAGCTTTATATTTATTTCTCTTTCGGCTCCCAATTGCAACTTTTTAGTTATCACACCAGCATCATCTGCCAAAGCTATCCAAACAGTTCCCACCGGTTTTTGTGGCGAACCTCCGGATGGTCCAGCAATACCGCTAATTGCCAGACCATAGTCTGCATTGAACATTTCCCTAACCCGCGATGCCATTTGTTTCACCGTTGGTTCGCTTACGGCGCCATGCCCGGCCAAAATTTCTTGGCCCACTTGTAAATGCTTTTTCTTTATTTCATTTTGATAGGCTACAATACTACCATTAAAATAGCGAGAGCTACCCGGTATAGAAGTTAGTAGGTGACTCACGTACCCTCCGGAGCAACTTTCGGCCACGGCTACTGTTTTTCCTTCCGTAATTAGTAAATCACCAATGGCTTGCGGAAAAGTAACATCGTCGTAGCCAAAAACATATTGACCAGCTAGGGGAAGTAATTTATTTATTTGCTCATTTATGGCTTTTGATAACTCCCCCCTGTTTTCCCCAATGGCAGTAAGCCTGAGCTTTACCTGGCCCATTGAAGGCAGATAGGCAAGCTTTATAGGTTCGGGTAAATTACTTTCCCAATCAGCAATTAATTCGCTTAGCCATGATTCCCCAATGCCTACAGTATGAATGATGCGATGAACGATTAGGCCAATGTTGAAAACTGATTTTAACCGAGGAATCACTTCATTGAGCATCATTTTTTTCATTTCAAAAGGAACACCCGGCATTGAAATAAATATCGTGTTACCTTCCTTAAACCACATGCCAGGTGCTGATCCGTGGTAGTTATGAATCAATTGGGCGTTGGTCGGCATTTCGGCCTGCTTGCGATTAAGGTCAGTAAGCTCTTTACCTCTATTGTTAAAAAAATTGGTTACATCCTGCAAGGCTTCCTGATGTAGCAATAAAGGTTGCTGAAAATATTCTGCCAGGCAAGGTTTGGTGAGGTCATCTTTAGTAGGCCCCAGCCCACCAGTGATCAAGACTACATCGACCCTGGCTTCTGATTCTTTTAAAGCTGATAATATTTCTTCTTTCTGATCGCCAATACTGAACTTACGGCGCACTTTTATACCTGCTTCATCTAGTTTTCTACTCATCCAGTGAGCATTTGTATCTAAAGTTTGTCCGTATAAAATCTCATCCCCTATGGTAATTATTTCTGCAAAAACAGTTTTCATCTCTTGAAGGTAATTTTTAAAGTGATAATGGATATTTTATAAAATAATAAAAACCTAACTTGCGCCAGCATTAATTAAAAATGGTGTTGGCAACGTTTTTGTAAATCTGAAGTAATAATAATATTACCATCAAGTAAATTGTTGATTTAAATGTTTAAAATATGAAAAGGCAAAATTATCTATATTTATTAATAACTTTAATATTTACCGCTTGCAGTTCGGCACAAATAAATAAAACGCTAGGCGATATTATGGGTGAAGAAGGTGGAGGACTTACCACTCAACAAGTAACTGCCGGCTTAAAACAAGCACTCGAAAAAGGCACCGTTCAGGGTACTTCCAAGGCTTCTAAAGTGGATGGTTATTTTAAAAACCCAAAAATAAAAATTCCCCTACCCTCAGATGTGCAAGAAGCGGAAAACAGATTACGACAACTAGGTTTGGGAAACGCAGTAGATAAATTTTTACTCACCATGAACAGGGCCGCAGAAAATGCAGCGGATGAAGCAAAGCCAATTTTTATCAATGCAATAAAAAGCATGACCATTCAAGATGCCTGGAATATATTGAGAGGAGATAAACACGCCGCTACTAATTACCTGGAGAGAACAACATCACGACAATTGTACACCAGCTTTAAACCGGTAATTGAAGATGTGACCGAAAAAGTAAACCTTACCCGCTATTATGGCGATTTTGCAAATGTGTATAATCGAGTTCCGGGTGTTAATGACATCAATACCGACTTAAATGATTACGTAACCAAAAAAGCTATTGGTGGGTTATTCACTTTGATAGCTGAAGAAGAAGAGCGAATACGGGAAGACCCAATTGCCAGAACTACCGAACTGCTAAAGAAAGTATTTTCTCAACAATAGATTTATTTATTTGAGGAAAAGTATTGGAATAAGGCAAAATTAAAAACATGCCTACAGGAAGGCATGTTTTTTTTGCATATTTGGATTTACTGGCATAATCCGGTTGCAATGAGTAATTCGTATTAATCATTCAATATCCTTGAAGTTTGATTTTTCCCTTTCAGTTAATTATTATTTATTTCCAAATGTTAACTTCAGAAAACACTTGCTATTTTACGGTATTTAGGGCCTGAGCACCCAGCAGATACTATAGTAACAGTTTGTTATACCATTCCCAGTTATAAAAGGAACAATGCAATTTTGATCAACAGCGATAATTTTAATAATGGAAATTATTTTGAACAACTGATCTTTAAATTACCCTATGATTATAGTAGCCAATTTCTGATCACTGTTCATCAAAATTCGATAACCAGGGGAGCTTATAATTACTGGCAATTGGTGCAACAGGAAAGTCGCCGTAGCGGTAGTATATTTGATCCCGCACCAGTTAATATTAAGGGTAACATTGAATCCACAGACAAAACGCAAAAATCTGCATTAGGATATTTTATGGCTTCTGCATCAGAGAGTAGAAGATTACTGATAGATAGAAGTATAGCAAAAGGCACTCCTGATAAAGCAAGGTTAATAGGAGATTGTCGCTATCTATATCATCGTGCCTATGAAGAAAAGCCAGAGGGATTTAAATAAATAAAAAATGAAAAACCATATAATATTTATTTTTTATGAATTTTACCTCCAGCTAAAATTATAAGTAAGTGATGGGAAAATGGCTCCTATTACCGAAATTTGATAAGCTTTGGGGGGAATGTTGCGAAAATCTTGCCGGAAGAATATCGAATATGGATTTTGGCGCCCATATACGTTGAACAGAGAAAAGGTCCAACTGTCTTGCCACAACCGGCTTTGGTCCAGGTTAGGAGTGAAAGTAAATGACAAATCCAACCGGTGATAATCCGGCACGCGAAAGGCATTACGTTCGCTATAGTAAGGAATAATTACCTCATTTACGGTGAATTGTGCAATTGGAATAGTAATCGGTCGGCCAGTACTGTAGGTATAATTAAAGCCAAAGTTCCACTTGGGGTGCATCTGCCAATCGCCCACCAGTGATATTTCATGAGGTTTATCAAAGTTGGAAGGATAATAGTTGCCCTGGTTGATGGTTTCGTTGGCAAAGTCACCTTCCACCAGTCGCAAGGTGCGGGAAAAAGTATAACTAAGCCAGCCGGTCAGTTTGCCGCTTTTCTTCTTAAGCAGCAACTCCAGGCCATAAGCCTTTCCACGACCCTGTAATAATTCAGTAGCCAGGTTTTGATTCAAGAGTAGTTCAGCCCCATCTTTAAATTCCACCATATTTTTCATTTGCTTGTAATACACCTCTACCGAA
>CAZQEZ010000018.1:9942-13138 GCA_964592475.1 uncultured Roseivirgaceae bacterium | reverse complement strand
CCCATCTTTAAATTCCACCATATTTTTCATTTGCTTGTAATACACCTCTACCGAAGTTTCTATCTGATTGTCATTGAAATTTTTAAAATAACCCGCACTCCATTGGTCGCCAATCAATGGCTTCAAATGGTAATCACTGGTTTTCCAAATATCAGTGGGCGTAATGGCCAGCGTATTGGAGATCAAATGCACATACTGGCGCAGTCGATTGTAACTAAATTTGAGGGAGCTGCTGGAATTGAGTGACAGCCGGGCTGAAAAGCGTGGTTCCAGGCCACCATAACTTGCTGCTACTTCACCATCGTTAAACCTCAAAGTATCGGTGATAGAAGCAGTTGTTTTTTCTGAGTTCTCAGCAAAAGTAAATACGCTGCCGGGGCCCCTATTCCAAAAGGAAGAAAATCGTATACCGGCCGAAAGGCTGAGCGCGGGAGTCAATTCGATATCATATTGACCATACAAGCCTGCTTCCTGCGCGTATTCTCTGTTTACACTACGAGGATTGATGGCAGATGAGTCACCGACCGGCTGCAAAATGCCCGGCTGGATGGTATAATCTATAAAATTGAAACCAAAATCAAATTTTTGCTGCTGATCAGGTTCCCAGGTTACATTGCTTTTGGCTTCATTGTAGTTGATGGCTGCTTCAACATTAAACTCTGAAAAGGCTTTGAGACCATCTACATTGTATTGATAATTGCTGTTGATAAGGTAAGCATCTAACCAAAGTTGAGGGCTAAACCGGGAGCGGTAATTTATGCTGAGCAAACGGTTTTGCCAACTATAGGCGGTATCCTGAGCAAATTTGAAGTTATCTTTACCCAGGTAACCACTTATTTTCAATTGATTGTTTTCATCAAAAAAATGTATTAATTTACCATTGACATCGTAAAAATTAGCGGTACTGTTTTTAATATCTTCATCTGGCACTTGCCTGAGCAGCCAGTCGGAGTAGGTTGTCCGCCCCCCCAATAGCAATGAGGTTTTACCTTTGATTAAAGGTATTTCCAGTTTAGCACGACTGGAGACTAATCCCACTCCACCATTGACTTTGAATTGATTGAGGTCCGGATTTTTCTGGGTTACAGATAACACGGAAGAAATTCGACCACCATACCTGGCAGGAATGCCACCTTTGTAAAGATCTATTTTATCTACTACGTCAGGATTAAAAACAGAAAAGAAGCCAAAAACATGACTTGAATTAAATAGCGGAGCCTGATCCAGCAATACCAGGTTTTGATCTATGCTGCCACCTCGCACATTGAATCCGCCGGAACCCTCGGCTACATTGGTAACACCAGGTAACATCAAAATACTTTTCACCACGTCTACTTCTCCCAAAAAAGGTGGTATAGAACTAATGGATTCGATATCCAAGGAGTTTTTTCCTATATCTGTGCTCTTGATATTAGCATCAGGTTGGTCGGTGATCACAATTTCATCCAGCTCGGTATAGGTTTCCTGCAGCAAAAAGTCTTTATTAATTGGGCCAATAACGGTTATGTTTTGCTTTATTTCCTGATAACCAATGGCACTAACTTTTATGGTATAGGTTCCTTTGTCCTCTATGGTGAAGGAGTAATATCCCTTCCGGTCGCTGGCTGCACCTGCTTGTAAAGATGGTATGATCACATTTGCCCCGGGAATGGGCTCCCCGGTTTTTTGTTCTTTTACATAGCCCTGAATTTTTATTTCGATTTGAGCCTTTATGGTAGGTGTGACGAAAACGAGAAGAGTTAAAAGTAAAAATTTTAACATAAAAAATAGTAGGGTTTGTTGCAGCTCAAAATTAATTGTTTTTGCTTTTATAATTGATTTATTAAGCCAATTAATTTATTAACAATAGTAAAAATCATATGCAGCTAAGCTATAAGTTCAATACCAGTTACTATCACCGGTCTATTCGATAATCCTGCTGTAAAGTATGGGAAATGAATACTCAACCACGGCATATGCGATGTTTGTATTTTTGACAATATGACCAATTTTAAGCCGGAAAAAGGATTCGAAACCAGTTTCATGGTGGATGCCGGGGAAAGAAAGTTTCTGCAATTGTGGAAATTGATAGAAATGCAGCCAGAAAGTAAAATTATGTACGACTGCCGGTATGAAAGGTATGCAGGAGTAGCAAAAGTAACATTTGAAATATCTTCGACGGGTGAGCAAACCAGGCTCACGGTAACCCATGAAATCATAGAAGACTTTTATCAGAACATTCCTGAGTTTATCCGTGAAAAGCTACCAGCAAGAATGGGAGTATTTTATAAAAAAAAGGCTTACAATTTATTTTCGGAATTCAAGAGTACATTAAAAAGCCCCCAAATTATTAAATCTTTTGAGAGCAATATAAGACTAAGTTACTTATGCATTTTCTAAAGCTTAAGTATTATTATCCTTTTTTAGCATCATTAACCCTGACAGCCAGATTATTGATTTGGTTAAGACTTTCACGCTGAAAACTAATAAATCGGGCTGCTAAAACGCGTACCTCTTCATTATCGGCATTTACCGCTGCATCTTTATAATCTCTGTACACATTTTCATCAACTCGCGACACAAAATCAATAAATTCATCATCAAAATTTTCCTGTTCTGTACTTCGCAATATAGTCAAATGAGATTGATACATGGGACTTGGCTGCTCGGGCAATTTTATGTTAATGTCATCAGCTACATCCTCCAATTGGTCTACAATTTTTTCATGCATCTCATAGTTTTTTTGGGTAAATTGCACCAAATTATTATTATAAGCTTGCTGTGGGGCTATACTTGAAAGTTCTTGTAATATTAACAAGAAGTGCTTCAGTAAGATTTTATTGAACCCTCATTTTTACAAACTTTAACGTATTTATTAAGATATTTTCGCTAACATTCTTCCATTTTATACAACACTCTTCCGTTTTACGGAATAATCCTTATTTTAGAAAAATGTTAGTGGGTTGTCTTTCAGGCAATTAAAAATCATACATACATTTTGGATATGACTAATCAAAAATAATTAATTAGTCATGAAAAGTATATTCAAAATTCTAGTAGTAGTAACTTTCTTTTTTATTTTAATGCTGAACTTCCGATTATCACATGCACAACCTGACGTGAGACCTACTGACGGCCCATTTGCTGCAGCAAGGAATGACAATGCCGGTCCGGGAAACAATAATGGTAACGGTAACGGAAATGGTAACGGTAACGG
>CAZQEZ010000018.1:0-9842 GCA_964592475.1 uncultured Roseivirgaceae bacterium | reverse complement strand
AACGGCAACTCACCATGCAACGGTAAGAACCCACCTAAATGGTGTACACAAAACAATGTGCCGATAGAAGGCCCGCAAATGCTCATTTTAATGATTGGTGGTATTGGCCTGGGTGTGGTAGCAATCAAAAAATTAAAGTTGAATAGCTAAGAGCCGATATAGCTTAATCTACTAAACTTCGTAGAAAGGCAATGTTCTTTGCATCCCAATCTTCCTTTTTGGAGGTTTCCAGTACCTTTGGTTTATTAGGAAAACGATTGATGATCTGACGAAATGGCTCTGGTCCTATTAAGCCTTGTCCTATATGTTCATGACGGTCAAGATGCTTTCCTAAATCACCTTTGGAGTCATTCAGGTGAAAAGCCAACAGGTTATCCAAGTTAACCGCCTTGTCTAATCGAGCCATTGTATCTTCAAAGCTGTCTTTAGTGCGGATGTCGTGGCCAGCGGCAAAGGCATGACAAGTATCAAAACATACACCCAGTCGTTCTTTCTTTTCTACCTGATCCATAATGTTGCCCAGGTGCTCAAATTCTCCTCCTATGGTGCTTCCTTGGCCGGCAGTATTTTCCAGCAACACCTTTGTATCAATAGTACCGGTTAATTCAATCACTTTATTTAAAGATTTGGCAATAATGCTAATGGCTTCATCTTTGCTTACCAGCTTGTTACTGCCAGGGTGTAATACAGCATATGGCAAACCCAAGATGTGACACCGCATCAGTTCGGCAGCTAAGCCCTTGATCGATTTATTGCGCAGGTCGTCATCTGAACTGGCCAGGTTTAGCAAGTAAGTAGTATGCGAAAAACATACTTTCATTAAGTTATCACTCATGCTTTTTTTGAAAGCATTGCCTTCGGCTTCGGTGTATTCTTTTTCTTTCCAGGTGCGCTGATTTTTAGTAAAAATTTGCAGCGCATTTATTTTTAAGCCTGCGGCTTCGGTTATCGCATTTTCTATTCCTCCGCTAATCGAACAATGTACTCCAAGAAGCATATTTTTTATTTGTTTTATGTACTAATAAACCGGTGAGGTAATTGTAGACGTATTACTTCAATCAATTCCTAACTCATCACTCGTTCCAAATTCCTGTTTAAAGCTCGTATCCGTACTTTTCAGCTATTTTATCTCGAAACATTTTCTTCAATTTTACTTTTTTAATCACTACATCTTCTGCTGGTCTATCACCTGCTGCAGTTTTCACCTCAGCAATTTCTTCTACTACATCAAGCCCCTCCACTACCTTGCCAAATACGGTATAGGCGTCGTCCAGGTGAGGTGTGCCACCTTTGGTAGTATAGTCTTTCAGTCGCTCGGCAGGATAATCTTTATCCAAATCTACATCAAATACTTGCTCCACGGTATCTTTCAAGCTCATCACTTTTTTCTGCAGAGCCTCCATGTTACCTTCATTTTGTAAAGTAATAAACTCATTGCGCAAGCCCGAGTATTCTTCTTTCTGCAAAAGCTGTCGGATATACATGCTCAACTTTTCCTGATTTACCGTAAGTGCTTCTTTGCTCCATTGTTTGCCTACTACTATATAAAATTGGCTGCCGCTGCTTTCTTTGTTGGGATTTTGTCTATCGCCTTGTCGCGCCGCTGCTATAGCGCCTTTCACATGGTATAAATCAGGGTCAAATTCTGCCGGAATAGTATAACCCGGGCCACCATTTCCCAGGCGTTGTTCTTCTTTCGCGTCCTTCGAGTCGGGATCGCCTGTTTGTATCATAAAGTCTTTAATTACCCGGTGAAAAAGGACTCCATCAAAAAAGCCCTCCTCAGCTAGTTTGATAAAGTTTTCTTTATGCTGTGGCGTTCTATCAAATAATATCAAGCTTATATCACCTTTAGTGGTTTTTAAGGTAATTAAATAATCTTTGTTCGTATTATCTGCATTGTTTGCACACGCGGCAAATATTATTAGTGCGAAGCCCATAACGAAAAGTGGTTTCATGAGTGATTTATTTAATTAAGGATAATTTAGTAATTTAAAACTCTCTTATTAACTTTTATCACCTGCAAATATTATAAAAATAAGCCTACCGTTTTAGCAAATAATTGCCAATTGTACACTCGGTACATCTTTTTCGCTGGCAATATTCATTGTAAAGCTGTATGTATGCCTGAGAATCAAAAGCATTTTTTACCGGAAGGTTTAGACTTTTATATAGTTGCGTAATTTTATTTTTTTCAGGCGGCAATTGCTGCAATAGATTTAATGCCTGATCTACATATTGCTGTTGATCTCTTCTCAAGCCATAGCTTATCAATAGCGGTGTCACAGTGTTTATAATGAGATTTTCAATACTGCTTTTTCCCATTCCCTTTCCGGGAGCATTGTACTTTTTACCAAAATGATAGTGAACCTGCCAATATTCATTTTGCTGCACTGATAAGAAGTTTCTCAATATTACCAAACTATCACAATCTTTAAAAAAACCAAAAAGATTTTTACGCTGAGCCAATAGTTTTGCTAGTTGCGCGAGCCTGATCGTGGGAAAATTGGCAGGTCGCAACCTTAGAAAACGCCATTCGAAAGCTTCCATTTTCTTATTTTGCAACTGATACTTATGAGCCAAAAAATCATATTCCTTTCTCAATCTTTGGAAATATTCATCTTCTACCCCTTCGTCCAGTAATCCAGATTGGCCATAAAGCAAAGCTTCAATTTGAAATGGTTGATCAGTATGTTTTTGAATTATTTTATATGGTATAGCCTGGCTAAGGCGCAGAAAGGCATCATTATTAACTTTAAATCCAAAACTCCTACTTACCAACTGATAAGATGTTTCTTCCCAATCATGCTTATTTTTTTCCAGTAATTCATCTATAATTCTCGATTTTGATTCCATTCGCTGCATCAGTGTCCTATCCAGCATGGTGTACCAATTAAGCTCAGGAACCTTACCCGCCAATGGTGTACACGGTATTGGATGCGGATTATTAATCAGGTTTTGATATTTAACTATCAGGTTGGCATCAATTCTATCTTTTAATTCCAAGGTTGGAATTATCGTACCATCTGCCCGTAAAATTTCTTTGTCGTGGCTCCATACCACATGCAAAACCACATTATTATAAGCCTGATCGTTTTGATGCTTGTGCTGGTCCCACTGTGACGATTTGTAATGGATTTCGACTTGCCCATGCCATTTTATTTCATTTACAAGTATTTTGGCATTAAGAAAATCGGGGCCGGCATTATGATTATGTAGGCCCGGGTGAATTATGTTTATATTTTCCCTATTAGTAGAGGTCAGATTTTCTTTATTGAAATATTGAAATTTCCATACAAAGTGCAAAAATGACTCGATCATGACTGCTTTTTTTGCAGCCAATATACAAATTTTTTTTAGAAGAGAGTGACCAAACGTATTTTTTCCTGTAAGGTTTATGTTGCTCCTGAACGCCCAACACCAGGCAACTCTGCCCTGTATTTTTTAAAATGGTAGCCAGGGTTTATTTTTAAAATTATTGTAGCAATAGTCAAATGATGCAAATACTCCTTCAGGTTTCAGGTTTGTTTTATAAGCCTTTATGGCAGATTGTATAGGTCCGGAATTGTCCATAGTTTTTCTATTTAAATATATATAATAGTGAACTTTAATCGTACTGGCGGGTCTCCTGAACTTTGTCGTCCATGCCATGGATTTTGACAATGCACTTGCCGGCATTACGGGCAATTTTAATAGTTCTTTGCACAACATCTTCCTTCTTTTTGCCAACAACAGATGCTTTCTTTCCACTGGCAAGCTTCCCTTGCCAGCCTTCTTCAGTTTTTTTTACGTGGTATACTTGTCTCCTACCCATAATGTCTATTATTAAAAGATATTACTAAATTAATGGGATTGCCATAAGAGGACAAGATGAAAAAAAGTGGTAAAATTACTATGGTAAGAAATACAGGAAATAAAAATAAAAGCCGGCAAGTACCGGCTTTCTCAGATTTGCTTATCTTTTTCTTGATTTGTCTTTATTATGCGGAGCTTCTACAATTTTATTGCCTTCTTTGATAAATCCTTTCCGTTTCAAAACGGTTTCTAAAAAGCGTCTTTCATTATCAGTATTAAAGATTTTAAAAGGAAGATAAATCAATTGTGCCTTACTTACAACGAGCAAAAAATAATTTTTTCCCATTGAAGCTCTTTTTATATTATCCCACTTCAAAGGCATACCCTGTCTAGGATTTACTTTTATCATTATTTCTTTGCTTGATATTTCATAATTGAGTCTATCGAAAAGGATCTTATTTTGCTCAAGTTGGGGAATACCGTAAAACTGTATTAGCCAAAACAACATGTAGAGTACCAAAGCGATGGCAGCGCCAATTATCCACCAAATATTCCAGATAAATAAAGACATACCAGCAATTGCGATGGCTATTAAAAAAACCCACCATTGTTGCTTAAGCACATTTTTCATGCCTAGCTTCACGTAAGTTCCGGTATCCAATTTATATTTTTTAGTTTTTACTATCATTTATTTAATTATTTAATTGCTTTCAAATTCATATCCAGGCTTTTCACCGTATGGGTAAGTGCGCCAATTGAAATAAAATCGACGCCACATTCAGCCACTTCTCTAATATTATCTACTGTAATACCTCCAGATGCTTCTATTTGCATTTTTCCTGCTACTAAATTTACCGCATCCCTCATAGTATTAGTTGTCATATTATCCAGCATCACTATGTCTACACCACCAATTTCTATAAGTTCTTGCACTTCCTTTAACGACCGTGTTTCTACTTCAATTTTTAGATTTAATTTTTTCTGCGTCAGGTACTCGCGGGTGGCTTTTACAGCTTTTGCTATTCCGCCAGCATAATCTATGTGATTATCCTTTAGCATTATCATATCAAAAAGGCCAAACCTATGATTGGTCCCACCTCCTATGTTAACCGCCCATTTTTCTAATACCCTCAGGCCCGGTGTGGTTTTTCTGGTATCCAAAATTTTTGCTTTTGTACCCGCTACACAATCAACTAACAGTTGTGTATGGCTGGCTATTCCACTCATACGCTGCATGAAATTTAGCACTGTACGCTCTGCAGTTAGTATCGATCCTGCATTACCTTGCACTTGCAATACAGGATCACCGGCCACCACCTTGTTTCCATCATTTTTATAATATTCAATTTGCAATGAGGGATCTACCAATTTAAATACTACTTCTGCCATTGCAACACCGGCAACAACACCTTGGTCTTTTGCCGTAAGTACTGCTTTTCGATGTGCCTGAGAGGGAACTGCTGCCAGGGTACTATGGTCACCGGCTCCTACATCTTCATTGATTGCCAGTTGAGCTATTGCCTTTAATGTTTCGCTGTTTATTGGAAATTTCACGCCGCAAAATTATAAACATGCCTTTAGATAATTAAGCTTACGTTCCTTTTTCTTTTTAATTTCTGCTGCAATTCATAAACAAAATGATGTGACACGATCTTTTGTCTCAATAGTAAAATAAAAAATCATGAAAAAAATTGTATTTAAATGGGCTTTAATCATTGTGGTAGGGCTGATGGCTTATTTTTTCCTAATGAAGTCTTTAGGCTTAGTACATATTATAGAGCTAAGATTGCTTAATGGGCTCATTATGATTGGAGGGTTGTTTATGTTAATGAGAGATTTAAAAAAGTATCCCGATTTTAATTATTTTAAAGGTTTATTGCATGGAATAGGTACAGGAGTTCTGGCTTCTACTTTTTTTGCTATATTCTCGTATATCTATTTACAATTTATCAATCCTGAATTTATGCAATCCATCAAAGAAAACGAAATATTAGGCAGCTATTTGAATAAATATTTAGTTGCATTGCAAATTTTTATTGAAGGTGGCGCTTCTTCATTTTTATTTTCTTATGCCGTGATGCAAAGAGAAAAGATTTCGAAGTTAAACCCTGATGATGCCAGGTATTAAACAACGCCTACAAAATATTTTTCTAGTTGCCAAAAGCGCTTATCACAATTTTTCTTTCACCTCCGCTGTTTCTATGCTCACACAAATAGATACCTTGCCATGTTCCTAAATTCAATTTACCGTTGGATATAGGAACATTTACATTATTACCAAGTAAAGAGGATTTTATATGCGCGGGCATATCATCGGGTCCTTCCAGCGTATGTTGATAATAAGGTGCATTTTCAGGAATCATCTTATTAAAGTGAGTCTCAAAATCAACTCTTACGGTTGGATCAGCATTTTCATTGATGGTGAGCCCTGCAGAGGTGTGTTTGATAAAAATATTAAGAATTCCCTGATTTATTTTTTCGATCTCAGGAAGTGCTTCGGCAATTTGTTGAGTAATAATATGAAACCCTCTTCGATAACTTTTTAACTGGATTTCTTTTTGAAAAAAATGCATTGCTTTAGATATTTTGATCAATGTAAAGGTACATCATTACTTAATTTTATCAAATCGATCCAGCTTAATCTACTAATTGATAAGTTAGTAAAACTTTATCAAAAACTTCTTGCTCTAGCACTAATTTTGCCTCGTCTAGATGTACAATTTTGTACTGGTTAGGCAAATAACTATCATCATTGAAACTGATGGTAAGTGTAATGAAATTGTCATTTAAACTCCACCTCCCATTTTTATTGCCTTGATTTGAGCAGATCTTATTGCCATGCGAGTAAGTATAGCTATTATTGGCGTGAAATGTTTCAATATCATCTGATTCACAATCGAGCGGTATTTTATCTTCACCTCCATTTACATTTATAGTTGTCAATTGCCACGACTTTGAATTTTCATCGCTCAAAAGAAAAGCCCTATTACTAATATCCTCTGTTTGGCTACAAGCAAAAAACAAAGGCAGCAAAAAAACATAAAAATATTTCTTCATTATCAAATAATTTAAATTGGGAACCAAAAATAGTATTTGTAATTAAATAAAAAAGTGAAAAACACCTTATTATCTTACAAGTTAACTTGTAGTAGCAGTAAAATTCATGAACAACCGTTAACAAGCTGGCAATTAATCACGTTATAAATTTTTATTTATTTAAATAATATTTTTTATTCACAAAACATTTTTTAACCTATGGATGCTAATAAAAGGACGTAATTAGAAAAGATTTTGATAAAAATGTAAACATGCGGTTGCAATATCAATGAACTCCCGGGGGTAAGCAGCAATATGACATTAATATTTGGGACAGGTCGGAAAAAATTACGCTCCCCGAGCTTATAGCTGCAGTTGATTCCTTAAAGCAAAATGGAGCATCCAGTAATGAAGAATTAATGTCCACGCTGAAAGAAATGAATGAGGGGAAGCGTGTTTCCGCACAAAGAATATTTACCAGAAAAAATTATAATGAACAGGTGGGGATGTTCATAAAAGATGAATATGGAAATGGCAGGATCAACATTTACATAGATGAAAATATTGAAGCGAAATTTCAAATATTAGATAAGGATGGAAAAGTAGTAAAACAAATGATGAACTTTATAAAATCGGCTGAAATTTCACAGGAAAAATTGAAACGCGGAATGCCGGAAATTGACTGAGATTAAAAAGAAGACAAAATTATGAGAATTGCTAAAATTAACCATTTTTTTATCGTGCTACTATTACTATTCGCCAGTTGCCAGCAGGAGAATAACACTCAAAATAAAGATCAAAAACTGGAAGAACAGATCGAAAATGCAGTGAAGGGTCATGCTATTTTAATGCTTGGCGAGTCTAGTCATGGAATCAAGGATTTTTACAGAGTAAAAAGTGAAACAGTGCTTCATTTATACGAAGTCGGGCTGTATGATGCAGTGCTATTTGAATCTGGAATGTTGGATATCGCCCTGGCCTATGAACGAGTGAACAAGCAAGATGACACCAAAGAGTATTTAAAGGAGAGTATCTATTACTTATCCGAAGAATTACTTCCACTTTTTGACACGATAAAAAATACCAAAGGTAGTCAAAGACCTCTATTAATTGCAGGAGTGGACGTGCAGTCAGATAAAGTAGATGAAGTAATGCAACAACTTACCAGGCAGTATTACGGGCTGGACACTCTGAAAAATAATCTGTTTAAATATGGTGTCAAAGGAGATATAGCAAACTACAATAGAGCTTCTGATGTTTTCGTCAGTAGATTAAAGCAAGCTAACAGTGATCTGGAAGGCATGGGAGAGGGTTTCCTGCTTAAAGTGCTCCGCAAGACCATCGCCCAGCAAATGATACTATATAATTTTAAATATAGGGAGAATATTGACCGTGAGTTTAGCCTGCAAAATGAGCTTCGAGATAGCTTGATGGCCGAAAATTTTTATTGGATTAAAGATTCTCTCTTAGCTAAAAAAAACCTGATCGTTTGGGCACATAACGGCCATATAGAAAAGCAGGATTTATCGGAAGGAACTGAAATGCTGGGAGAGCTTATCACCCGAAAGTATGGTGAGGAGGTATATGCGATGGGCTTAACTGCGTATCAAGGTTCGGCTTTTGAACAGTACCCTCAGAAAGATACCCTGCAATTTGTTCATGATGAGGGCAGCTCCATTGAGTATTACCTATATAATACTTATGAAGATTTCCCTGTGATGGTCGCAACAGAAAGAATTAAGCGGGATACCTTCAAAATCAGCAGTAACACCAGGAACTACGGAAAAATAATCCTGCAGAAAACATATGACGGCATTATCCTTTTGGATTCCGTTACTTTTGAAAATTATGTAAAGTTTTAAATGAGAGCAATCCTAAAAATTAATTGAAACTGAGGAGCCATTTTGCCAGTAATTTGAACAATACATAAAAAGCAAATATATTTCCTAAAATTAAAATAAGTACATATGAAATTCATTTTAACAACAATTTTAATAGCAATAGCTGTCCAAGTTTCATGGGCTCAAACAGCAGATTATAAAGCATTATCCCAAAAGCTGGATTCTATTTATGAAGAAGACCAGAAATACCGAAAACAAATCGGCACCGTAATGAAAGAACACGGTAGAGATTCAGAAGAAGTGCAGGATTTATTCAAAACCATTATGCAAAAAGATTCTGCCAATTTGATTGAAATCAAAGAAACGCTTGATACGCATGGTTGGTTAGGACCTGAAGCCATTGGAGAAAAAGCCAATAAGACCCTATTTTTAGTTATTCAACACGCTGATCTCGAAACACAAAAAAAGTATATGCCCATGATGGAGCAAGCAGTAAAAGAGGGTAAAGCCAAATCTCAGAATTTTGCTTTATTAAAGGATAGGGTTTTATTAAGGGAAGGCAAACAGCAGATATACGGTACCCAAGTTGGGGTGGATCAAGGAACTGGAGAATATTACTTAAGGCCAATTGAAAATCCGGAAGATGTAAATAAAAGGCGAACAGAAATGGGCTTAGGACCAATTGAGGATTACGTTTCCAGATGGAATATTGAGTGGAGTGTTGAAAGTAATTTGGAAAATATTGAAAAGTTTGAGGATAAAAATTGAAATTATTTTTTCTATGTCCTCAATCTCAAGTAATCACTGGCTGATAAATAGATATAAGGATATTACTCAACAATTATTTAAAAATAATATTATGCTTATTAACAAACATTATTTGGTACTTGCCTGCGTATTATTAAGTTCACTTAGTATTTGTGCACAGTCAACCTCAGATGTAGTTTTTGTGGAAGATTTGAAAGCCGAAGCACGTGTGCAACTTAAAAGAATTATGTCTGATTATGATATAGATGATTGGATATTTACCGATCTCGTAAAGATTGTTCATGGAGAGGATGCGCGTAGCTACCCTATACTTCAAATGAACACCGATCATTTGGATGATGATAAGTTACAGCTTTCTGTATTTATACATGAAAATGCACACCTGTTTGTAGCAAATGATGC
>CAZQEZ010000017.1:0-45895 GCA_964592475.1 uncultured Roseivirgaceae bacterium | reverse complement strand
CCCATCCGGAAAAATTGGATAAGCAATTCTTATCAGGCCATAACCGCCTACTTTTAGAAGAATTCCAGCCAGTATTACTGAGATAGGTGTAGGTGCTTCTACGTGCGCATCGGGTAGCCAAGTGTGAAAGGGTACCGCGGGTAATTTTATCATAAAACCAACCAACAACAATAAAAAAGCGATAAGCCTTATAGAAAATCCATTAATATCCCAATCAGCGGTAAAGCTTAATACCGAACCTGGAATTAAATTAGAGGGATCAGTCATGACCATAAAATCAAAGCTATGCACTAGGTTGCTAGCAGATAGTTGATTGGTTTGTACCATGAGCTGCAGTTGGCTTTGTAGCGCTGCAGTAAGTTGACCGGCATTTTCAATTAACCCTGCTTTTATTGCAGTTTCCACCGGATCGAAGGTAGACACATAGAGGGCAATCATGACAATTAAAATAAATATGGACCCAACCAGTGTGTAAAGGAAAAATTTTATAGCGGCATATTCACGTCTAGGCCCACCCCAAATACCTATTAAAAAATACATGGGCAGCAGCATGAATTCAAAAAACAAATAAAATAGAAAAAAATCAAGAGCAACGAAAGTGCCAGCGATGGCTGTAGCTAGAAGCAGGTATAAGGCAAAATAACCTTTTTCTTTTTGAGCAATATTCCAGGAAGATATGGCACCTATGAATAAAACTATTGCTGCTAACAATAGCATGGGCATGCTGAAGCCATCAACTCCAACTTTATAGTCGATGGAAAGGTGACCTAAAGCACCCAGGTTGATATCTATCCAGTCAACTTTTTCCATAAACTGAACCGGGTGTTCATCAATTATATCTGCTTGGGCAACTTCTGGGCGAGTTTCATAATTCGTATAAAGCCAAACCGCCAGAATTAGCTGCAAAAAAGTAACTGAAATAGTAAGCCAGCGAAATGCATTTTTGAAATGCACAGGCAAAAATAGTAGTATCAGCAAAGCTACCAGGGGTAAAAAGACAATTATTGATATTAAGCTACCCAACATATATTTTTATTTTCCGAACCTACAAAATAGAGCCGACATTAATCCTACAGCAACTGAGCGCTAATACATAATTTTGTAATACTTCTAATACAGTATCCAAAGTAAAAGGCCCATAAATATAAGAAAGGCCCAAATATAGTAAGACTGCACTTGACCACTTTGTAACTTACTGAATAATTTAGCAACCACTCGCGTGATTTTAGCTAGAGAATTTACCAATCCATCCACTAAATTTTTATCAATCCAACTAATAATATGAGCTAAAACTACATTTGTTACTGCTAATCCATCCAGAAACGGATCAATTATTTTTCTATCAATGCCTGCATTCCACCCGCTCATCTTCAAGATAGGGAGCACAAAAACCCTATGATAAATTTTATCCAAATACCAATTATGATAAGAAATTCTGGCCACGAAACCCGGCGGTTTTGGCTGATTACTAAACTTTTTAGGATTATAAAAATAAAGAGAAATAAATATTCCCATGAAAGCCAGTAATGTAGAACCTATGGAGACGTACCAATGGAAATCCTGACTGACAAATATCATTAAGTTGCGTAGTACATCATTCGAATCATAGTTTTGAAATGGATTTGGCGTAACCAATGCCACAGAATCTATGCCTTGCAAAAACCAACTTCCCTCACTGGCAAATGGATTGAGTGCAAAAACAATCCCAAAGGAAAGCAAAGCCAAGATAGCCATTGGAATCTTCATCAACAAGGGTACATCTTTTAGGTTTTGAGTAGCATCCGCGGGGTTATCAATAAATGCCGGTAATCTATTATTTCCAAAAAATATAAGAATAATTTGTCGGGTCATGTACATCGCGGTCATTAGTACTGTAATAAACCCAAGTAATGGCACCAAATAGAACAGAGGATTACCTTCGTAAGCAAGTACCCGGGCATAGCCTAAACTACTGGTAAGAATAGCATCTTTGCTGAGGAAGCCGGAAAAGAAGGGTATTCCTGCCAAAGCAGCCGAAGCGATTAAAAATATAACAAATGTAAATGGCAAGTATTTACGTAATCCACCCATTAATCGCATGTCCTGAACATCGAGATGCACAGGTTTACCATCTTTTTTAAAGTAAGGCTCTGCACCATGCATTGCAGTAATAACAGCCCCGGCCGCCAAAAAAAGACCGGCTTTAAAAAAGGCGTGGGTAAACAAATGAAAAGTAGCCGCTTCGTAGGCCCCCACACCAATACCCATGACCATATAACCCAGTTGACTAATGGTGGAGAACGCCAGTACTTTTTTAATATCGTTCTGAGCAAAAGCGGCAAATGCCCCCATAAAGGCAGTAATGGCTCCCACAAAAGCGATCAGATTAAGCACTTGAAAATCGAGCAATGGGAAGACGCGAGCCAACAAAAAAACGCCTGCAGCCACCATAGTGGCCGCGTGAATCAAGGCCGAAACGGGCGTTGGACCTTCCATAGCATCAGGCAGCCATACCTGCAAGGGAAACTGTGCAGATTTGCCTACAGCGCCGCAAAATAATCCTATGCCTGCTACTGTAATCCATATTTCGGGCATCAGATTTTGACCAAAATTGTTACTCATGCTAAAAGTACGAAGCCATTCACCATTCATTATTTTCGAATCGGCCATTAAGCTTTTCAGGGCTATCAGATCCAACGTATGAAATTGTGACCAAAGCACCATTATACCAATCAAAAAGCCAATATCACCAATCCGGTTAACAATAAAAGCTTTTTTTGCAGCGCTGCTGGCTGATTTCTTTACAAACCAAAAGCCGATCAATAAATAAGAAGATAAGCCTACCAGTTCCCAAAACATGAAAACTGGCAATAGATTATCAGCCATTACAATACCTAACATGCTAAAGGTAAATAAACCTAGAAAAGCAAAATACCTGATAAAGTGCGGATCTTGCTTCATATAGGCTATAGAGTAAATATGCACCAGAAAAGATACTAAAGTAACTACCACCAGCATAAGTGCACTAAGGTCATTAATTAAAATGCCAGCAGTAAACTGGTATTCGGCACTGCCAACTGCCAACCTAAACCAGGTAAAACGAAAATGATGAGCCTCTTGACCCCACACTAGCAAAAACAAGTAAGTGGAAAGAAAGAAACATGCAAATAATATCAGACTGGCAATCCATTCACCGTGATATTTTTTCGAATTGTGCAGGTTAATAAAAAAAGACAATAATGGTAAAATTAGCACCACAAATGCTAATGTAGTGACAAAAGTAGAAGGTAAGGGCGCCAGTAGATTATCCAGTTGCATATCAGCCTCTTAATTGGTTAATTTTATCCAGCTCGGTGGATCGGTAATGGTGATATAACTTTAATATAATAGCCAGGGCTACAGCGGTTTCCGCGGCAGCTACCACAATAACAAATAACGCAAAAACCTGCCCTTGCAACATAGTTTGGTCATAACGGCTAAAGGCTACCAGATTAATGTTAGCTGCATTAAATACTAACTCAATGCCGATAAGCACCATAATAGCATTCTTTTTTACCAATGCTACTGCAATACCTATAGAAAAAAGTAAGCCACTAATTATAAGATAATGGGTAATTGTAATCATCAGCCTTAATTTATTTATTGTTTCTTGGCCAGAAAAGCCGCTCCTATTAATGCCACCAATAAAATGATGGCTACCAATTCAAAAGGAAATACAAAATTAGTCATTAATTGAAATCCCAAAAGCTTAATGGTAGAATTGTTGACCGGTTCAATATTTTCGGTATTAAAATTTGGCTGTTGAAAAAAGAAAGTGCCTCTAAGTATTACTTGTAAAATCAAAACGAAAATACCTCCTGCAATTATGGCACTTATAAAAATATTATGCTGTCCACTAAGCACCGGCTCTCCAGCCAACCTGTGCGAAAGCATGATACCAAAAATTAAAAGTACCAGAACTCCCCCCACATACACCAAAATTTGCGTAATAGCCAAAAAATCAGCGCCAGCAAATACATAAATTGCGGCAATGCCAAGAAAGGTAAAAATTAGCAAAAATGCCGCGTAAAGCACATTTCGGGTGAATAAAATTAGCAGCGCCGACAAAACAATAATAGCTGCAAAGAGATAGAAAACGATTGTTTCCGGGTTCATTTACATATTCTTTAGCTTGGTTTGTAAAGATAGCAATTTAACTGCGAGCGACGCCAGGTGTCTTGAAGAAAAAAAGTTTATCAGAATTTTTATTTAATCATCGGGCAAGTGTGTTAATTACTAATTCACTCATTATTTTCACCCCACTTTTTCCTTTATACTATATTAAAATTTTCAACCGTAGTGCTGCTATGCGCTCAAATTTTGCCTAATGAATTGAAAATTGATTAAAGTGCCATTTATTCTTTCTTCCTCGGCTTAATTACCGGTTTAGGGCTAGCTTTATTGGTTATTTTCTTTTCTTCCGCTGGTTTCTCTTCCCCTTTGCCTTCATCCACCTCAGGCTTTTTCTTTATTACCGGTTTGGCTTTTTTAGGCTTTACCGGCGAGGCAGGCTTTTGACTGATGCTTTCTTCTTCTTGCTTAGTTTCTAAAGTATTGTTGGATGAGGAGCTTCCGCCTATCTTTGGCTTCATTTTAGGCTTAGGACGAGCTTTTGCTGTCGACTGTTTTTCAATAGTAGCCGCCTGGGCTGCTTTTTTATTTTTCTGAAATTCTTCCCATTCTTTCTTTTTTTCCAATATTTCAAGTGGAGTCATTTCTGCAAAAGAATAAATATGATCGTCTACATCAAATTCGCTGAAATCGTAAGCCTTGGTCATGGTAAGGCATTCGGTGGGGCAAACGGTAGTACACAAGCCGCAAAAGCAGCATTTACCCATATCAATATCAAATTTAGCAGCATGAATACGCTTGCTTGATCCATCGGAAGTTTTGCCATATTCCTTTGGCGCCAGTATACTTTCTATTTCAATACAATCTACCGGGCAAATTTTAGCACACTTATCGCAGACAATACAATCATCTATTTCATTGTGCAGGCGATAACGACCGTTATCTGGCACTGGCATTGATTCTCGCGGATATTGAACTGTAAATAAACCTTCGGCATTTGCTTTTGCAAAATAATTTTCGTTGCTCACGTTGGTGTTTTTCCATCGGTTACCGGCTTTGCCAAAGTGACGTAAGGTGAGCCTTATCCCCCCAAGCATCGTACTTATCGCTTCTTTTATATTACCCCAGTATGTGTTATTTGCTCCTTTCATTCAATAAGTCAAAAATTTTTCGAAAAGTTAATAGTATACTTAACAATGAAAACCGAAGGAAAATTGTTTTGCGGCCCGGCCGGCGGCTTTAAATATTTTGGTATTTCATTCACCGTTGTTTTTTCTTAACGCTCAATCTGCATTATCAGTTGAGTATTAAAGGCATCTATACTTACTTTATCTTTTCACCCATTTTTATATTTTATTTCTCTTGAGGTTCTGCCGGTCAGCTATCTATTATTAGCAATTGTTTCATATTAACCAAACCATAGCTTTATTGCCATTCCCGTTACCGCGATAATTAAAATTATCTTAATCCACTTTTCGCCTTTATCCACTGCCCAGCGGCTGCCAAACCAAGCTCCTGCAGAGTTGCCCACGGCGAGAATCAGCCCGGGCAACCATTCAATTTTATCTTCAATAATAAATACTACTAACGCAGATGCCGTATAAACTAATATTACAAAAACCTTCGCGCTATTAGCTTTTACCAGAGTAAATCGATTGATCAAAGTAAGTGCTGCTAAAATAATGAAACCTACCCCTGCCTGAATAAAACCACCGTAAATACCGATGAAAAAGAAAACAATAATGGCGAGCGTTCTTTGTGCTTTACTCATTTTCTCAGCCATATCACCTTTGCTGCCTGGGCTGCCAAATACGGTAATCACAATTACACCAACCATCACCACTGCCAATATTTTTTCAAAAAGATCGCCAGAAATTTCCACGGCAATTTTAGCCCCGATTATAGCTCCAAGCAAAGCGGAGATACCTAGCCAAAGGCTGTAAGGAAATGCCGAAATTCCTTTACTTTTATAGCCTGCCACACCAAAAATATTCTGTATAAATATGGCTACCCGATTGGTACCATTGGCTACCGCGGGAGGCAATCCCATAAAAATAAGTACAGGCATTGTGAGCAGAGAGCCTCCTCCAGCCACCGCATTGATAAATCCAGCTAAAACACCTACTCCTAAAATTATTAATAAATTTATTATATCCATTATCGCCTGATTATCAGATGTTAACCTATGTTAGGTGGAATTCGTTATAAATATTGATGTAAGTTTTTAATAAATTTTATATATTTTTACAGAAATTTATAGCCATTAAAGGGCAAAAATATGACAAATTATTATAACATATTAGGAATAAGCCGTGATGCCAATGCTGATGAAATAAAATCTGCATACCGAAAACTGGCATTAATACACCATCCTGATAAAAATAATAATACATCTGAATCTGAGGAAAATTTCAAAGAAATAAATAAAGCCTATCAAGTATTAAGTGATCCTTTCCAGAGAGCCAGGCACGATTTATTCATCGACTATCAAAGTTATGGTTTTAATGTAGGTAATGATTACGAGTCTTATGCTGAGTATGAATATCGATATGATTATGGAGAATATCAAAATACTCAAACTTCTCAAACAAATGAAAGCTACGCTACTCAAGAAAATACGTCTAAAAGCCAAAGAAATAATAGAATTGGAAATATTTGGGCATTTGCTTTTTTCTCAATTATCCTAGTACTTACCATTGCCAGCAATGCAATTAATGCTTATTACGAAAGGCAGCAAAACGAAACTATAATTGCTCGACAATATGACATTATGAATAAAGCAAAAAGTGCTGTGGCAGAAGGCAACTATCAAAACGCGTTGGTGCAAATTAAAAAGATACATGATGTTTATGCATCTGAAATGCGCTTGGCCACCTTTAAGCAAGAGCTGATGAAAAAAATGATGATTGCTGCCGATGAGCAATATGAAAAAGAAAATTATGAAGAGGCATTAAAAAATTATTATCTTATACAGGATCATTATCAATCACTCAACCTTAATTTTTATTACAAGCTTGCGGCTTGCTATAAGGAGATGGGTAATTATAATCAGGCGATTCATATTTTTAGTCACATTGCTGACATGGGTTACAATCGCTTATCAAACTATGTGGAAATTGCTGAAATTTATTCCCAACACTTGTATAATACTGATGAAGCACTTGAGTACTATGAAAAATCTATCGACCTAATTACTCTGCAATATATTGCTTTGTATGGCGATGGCTATCATACACTTGTTAATCCATCAGCTACACCTGATCTGCACTACCGGGCATTTTTTGGCATAGCTAAAATTTATCAACAAGAAAGAGACTACAAAGATGCTGAAGAAGCCTATGATTGGTCAATTTATTTACGTCCTGACAAAGTAGAGGCTTTCATAGCCAAGGGAAAGTGTGAAAAACAAATGGGAAATTCCTGGAAAGCCTGCGAAAATTGGCAACTTGCTGCAGAAAAAGGGTCACAAGAAGCTTTAGAACTAATGCAGAAAAATTGCAATAATTTTTACTTCGCGGTTCGCTAAATTTTGCATTCTTTGAGGTAGCACTTAAACGTACTACCTGCATTTGGTTCGCTTTTTACTTCAATAAAACCTCCATTGCGTTCAATTAAATTTTTAGCGATAAACAAACCAATACCCGAACCCCATGCTTTGCTACTGAATCTTTTGAAAGGTTTAAACAAATTGTTTCCATATTTTTGAAGATTGATACCTATGCCGTTATCCTCCACCTGAAGAATAACAAAATCTCCTTCGGTATACCATCTAATAATTATTTCCGGATTTTTATCATTACTAGTGTATTTTACGGCATTGCTAATCAAGTTTTTTAAAATAATTTGCAGCACCGAGTAGTCAAAATTTATAGTTTCCACTTTAAAATCTTTTTTAACTACAATTGATTGTTCCTTGATCTCCTCTGAAAAATCTGCTAAAGTATTTTCACTAAGTTTATTTAAATCAACTTTAGTACAAAGATCTGCTTGTTGCTGTTGCGATTCTATAAACTCAGACAATCCATCAACCACTCCTTCGAGTCGATTCACCATTGTTGATACTTTAGGTAAGTAGCTCAACTTTTCCTCATCTTCAGTTTCATCTTCCATCAGGGTCATTATAAGATTGAGATTAGCAATGGGAGATTTCAAATCATGAGCAGCCATATGAAGCAGGTTTTCCATCAATTGATTTAAGGAGAGCAATTGCTCATTAGCACTGCGTATTTCACCTTCCATTTTTTTTCTATCGGTAATATCAATTCCTATACCTACTTGACGCCCATCATCCACTCTTTCATTGGCCCAGCTAGTCTGTAAAATACTTCCATCTTTGGTGGTCATTTCAATATCTTTAAAAAAAGGGCCCCATTTTTGCAAGAAGCTTTGAACTTCCTTTCTATATTCTTGATCCGGACATACAAGTTCCATGATGTTACCTTTATTCGCATCTTCATTGGTCCAACCTATACAATTTTCAAAGGCTTGATTAAGCTTTACTTGCATCGATTCAGGGTCATAAATAATGACCATGGCTGGTATTTTGTCAATTACAGTTTGCAACAATGACTTTTCATTTTTTATTTCCTTTTCCAATTTTACCAGCCTATTTACTTTGGTATTAGTAATAAACCATCGTAACTCTTTCGTTTTTTCATTAAAATCCGGCTCAGCTCTAGAAAGAAAATAATTATAATTGCCATTACAATCTTTTATTTGGAAAGTGCCTTCCCACATTTTTTTTTCAGCTTCACTAATCTTTAATTTTGACTTGATTTTACGTTGATCATCAGGATGGTAAAAGCTTATCCAGTCGTTTTCATTTCCTTCTGAAGCGGTATACTCTTTCCATCTTTTATTATACCAAAATAACTTTCCCCTGGAGTCACCTACCATTATCATTTGGGAAATATTATTGACCAGATTGAGGATATTTTCTTGATTGGAGGATAAAAAATCATTTTTCATAATAAATAAAATCAAAAAAAAATAAAAGCAATTGAAAGCAAAGTAAATTTTTTAAAAGAAAATTTAAGCCAGCCTTTAACTGGCCTAAATGAAACATCCGCTATTTAAAATATTTGCGATATATAGGTTTACGATATATAAATTGAGACCATAGAAAAGGGTACATCAAAAAATCAAATAAAATAAAAGGTGTTTTGAAATGAATATCATCCACTATCTGTGATCCGTTATTCAAATTATTCACAATATGCTTATGCCTCCAATATTTTAAAAAAAATGGCAGTTTTATTCCTTTATCCACAAAATAAAATTGTTGACCAACATTATTTTCTTCTATTATTTCACTCTTCCATAACTGTTTAAAAAAAATAAAGTTGAGTTGCAGTGTAACAAAGTCGCCTTTTTTTGAGCCGTCAAATTGAATCAACTTTACCGGTGGAAAAGGAGGGTTTAATTTAGTAAATAGCTGCTGATCAAAGCCATTTTTCACCCTTTCAAACGAGGCGGCAACCTTTGTTCTTATTGTTAAATGCATTCATATTAACTATTAATGTTAGTACCAAACTAATAATATTTGTATATTGTTCTATTTTATCATCACAGAAATAAAATGCCTAGGCCACTTCCAAGCTTCTGCATTTTACTTCTTATTATTATACTTCTTTCAATTTCCTTTTCCAGCCTTTTATGGGATTATAGCCATTCATTTCCTTGGCATAATATCCGGTACCATCGTAAGGTCTTTTTTCAGGATGATTTTTACATTCAATTGAACAAGCTCCTGCTAGTTCTTCACCACAAGTTTCACAGATCGGCACATGAATATTGCACACAGAATTGGCACAATTTACCATTCTATCGCTTGGAATGCCACATACATAACATGTAGCTATTATTTTTGGGTTTATTTTGTTAACGTCTACGGCAAGCCTGTTATCAAAAACATAACATTTACCTTCAAAATCCTCTCCGCCAGCCTCCAGTCCATATTTAATAATACCACCATGCAATTGATATACATTTTCGAAGCCCTGCTCTAACAAATAGGCACTTGCTTTTTCACACTTGATTCCTCCCGTGCAGTAAGTAACTACTTTTTTATTTTTCAGCCCTTCAAGCTCTTTAACTTTTGCAGGAAAATCCCGGAAGTTTTCCATATCAAGGGTAATGGCATTTTTAAATTTACCCAGCCTATGTTCATAATTGGAGCGGACATCCAATATTACTACATCATCCTGCTTAAGTATTTGCTTAAACTCTTCAGGTTCTACGTATTTACCGGTTTTTTCATTCGGCTTTACATGATGTAAACCTGCATGAACTATTTCCGGCTTTACCCTTACATGCAGTTTCTGAAAAGCGTGGCTATCATGCTCTTCTACTTTAAATTCTACATGAGAAAATCGGGGATCGTTTTTTACATAATCCATATATGATTGGCAATCTTGAGCCAAACCAGATACAGTTCCATTTAAGCCTTCTTTAGATACTATGATTCGCCCCTTGAGGTTGTGTTCGATACAAAATAGATGATGTTGCTCTCGGTATTCTTCCGGATCATCAATAGAGGAATAAACGTAATACAATAAAATGCTATATTCTTTCATAAACTAAGCCTTGATGTAAGCAAGGTGTTTTGGTGAATAAATAAAATCTATAAACTATTTAATTTTTTGTGCCGGATTGCCAAATACTGTTTCGCCGGCATTTACATCTTTTACTACCACTGAACCTGCCCCTACTCTAGCACCCTTTCCTATAGTCACTCCTGCTACTACTGTCACTCCTGTGCCAACAAATGCATTTTCCTCTATAGAAACCCTGCCATTAATATTGCTTCCGGTACCTATCTGAGCAAAATCTTCAATTTTTACTTCATAATCAACTATTGCCCCTGCATTTATAATGCAATGGCTGCCAATTTGCGCCTGAGCACCTATATAAGAATGAGCTGCTATAAAATTCCCATAACCTACGGAGGCACTTTGAGAAATATGTGCAAGCTTGTGAATGGCATTCATTGGCATAGCTTTTCGCTTCTCTTTTACCAATGCTACCATGGCCTTACGATAACTGTTTTCATCAGCAGCAATAAATACTTCGCACCTATCACCCACTAAATCCAATAGTTCATCCTGTTCCGGACTTCCCAATACGCTTACTTCTGCAATTAATTTATCATGCAATTTTTCATCTTCATCCAAAAAGCCATACACGATTATATCATTACTGGTAAATATTTCTTGAGCAGCTTTACCTAACCCTCCGGCCCCAATTATCAAAACAGGTTTTTTTTCCATAGTAAATTCAAAATGAATTGCAAAATTACAGGTTTTTATGAGTTATTTAAAAAACTGACCGCTCGAATTATTTATTATAAAAAATACGGGGATCAAATGGAAATGGATAGGTTTCGATAATTTCAATTTTTTTAAAATCCTGATGTTTAGGATTAATAATAAAGTTGTAGTCACCTCTTACTACTACGCTTGGAACCTTCAGCGCAGCAAACTCATTGCTAGTTACTAATTCATCTCCTATGTATTGACAAATAGGAAGAGCGGGTATAGCATTCCATCCTCTTGGTAAATCATTTACCTTTAAAACCTTGATGTTTAAATCATCAGGTACTTTAATAACTACCATAAAGTAATCTTTAGGTAAAATCCCTAGTGGTATGTGCACCGCTACCTCACATTGTGCCAAAGCTCGAGATTGGGCAGTATAAACAACTTCAGTACCTTTCGAATTCCACCTTTGCCCATTGAGAGCCGCTCCAAAACCCGAAAGCACATCTTTATATTTTCCTTTACTAAGACGAAAAACCAACATTAGGCAAAAATTCCATACTCTATTCGATTGAGCTCGGCGATTACCAAATCTTTGCCGTAAGAGCTGTCGAGCAGGCTTATTGGAGTTTCATTGCCCAAGGCTGGTGATGGGGTATTGAGCCAAATATTGAAATGCTCTCTAGTATCAAAAACTTTATCGCCCAAACTTACTACTTCGGCAAGCTCAAATATGCGCTCACTTTGAATAGATTTAAATACATGACCTTGGGCTGATTTGTAACGTTGCATGGTACGAATATTTATATTTAGAAATGCTGACCATTGCTGATCTGTAAAAGGTAAGTTACTTTGTATTTCTTCAAATAAACCTTGAGTAACTCCTTTTCTCACGGCTTGAGCAATCAGCACTTTATCGTTAAGTACGTTGCCGTAGCTTACGGATGGCTCGCTTAATGTGTGAGCACGAGGAAATTCCTGTATATATTTTTTTAGTTCTTTATCTGATTGATAGTCCATTTGTTTCATAAAACGACTTTTATACTTTATTTTACGTCAAATATACTTTTTTGTTTTTGATTTTTAAAATTATCTTTGAAATATTTGTGCATTATGGAAGAGATATTTATCAGGCGGGCTATTTTTACTAGTAAGCAGCACCAACGAAATCCATTCTAATGCTGGCCCTTTAATTTTTATTATTAATTGGCGTAATGCTTATGCTAGATGGCGTGCATGTACATGTACATGTACCTAAAGGTTATATTTATTTTGCAATTTTCTTTTCATTATTTAGTAGAACTACTCAATATGAAAATGCGAAAAAACAAACCAGTGCACTTGAAACAACAATACGATGGCAAAAATGACTGACCAATCGATGAGTTAACCCCGGTGGCAAATTTCAACGTACGGACAAATTTTACATTTATTGATATCATCAGTTTGTTGAAACGGTTGACTGGTATCAAAAATGTCAGCTATCTTCTGCTGCAATAATTGATGGTAGGCAGGCAAATAAGGGCGAATATCCTCGATACCTTCCCATTTTTTATTGCCTTGGTTTTTTATTTGCAATTGCATACTAAAACTTGGCTTAAACAACTCAGAACTATTGAATAATCCTGGCATCAGTAAATTTTCCTGATCATCTTTATCATCCTTATTTAAACCATAGTAGTAAAGCACGCTATAATAAAAAGTTTGAAAGCCGGCCTTATTGCGATAAGGATCCTCAGAATCAAATAATGATTCGATAGAGGCTACTTTTTTATTATCTTTTCCGGTTTTATAATCTATAATTCTTACTTTATTATCTTTTTTATCTATTCTGTCTATAATTCCTTTTAACCCCACCCGATGCTTCTCGCCATTAATTGGTACCGGCATATCGTAGTAAAATCCATCAGAGGCTTTTGTTTCTAATCCTATAATTTCGAATGGTGCATATTCCATATCTTTTTGCAAAATTTTGCTTATAAATCTTTTAAGCATTTCAAATGCAATTAGATTTTGACCTGCCAATTTAAATTTTTGATCGCGAGAATACCCAAAATGTTCTTTAAAAGCTATTAATAGGGCCTCACCAATTTTTTCTTGTAGTGCTTTCAGGTCTTTTATATCAAACTGATTACTTTCCTTTGCCCGGATATGTTCTCTAAATAGCATTTCAATGGCATTGTGCAGAAGATTGCCAAACATAACCGCGTTTACATCTTCTTCTATGTCCTGCTTTTCATACAATTTGACAATATATCTGAAATAAAACTTTAAGCTACATTCGATAAAACTATTTACTGCAGATGGACTTAACCTTTCTTTAATACCATTTTCATTGTCGATAAATTTTTGAAGTACAGCCTGTATTCGCTCATCCTTCGTAATCACAATGGGATTCACGGCTATTTGACCAACTTTATTTCCTAAGAAATGACGCTGGTGCCGTAATTGATCATCGTATAAAACCTGATAAATATATCGACTCATTTCATTAGGCATACCATTTTTATCGGCGGTATTATAAAATAAGTGCAGCTGTCGGGTACGCTGTAATAACCGGTAAAAATAATAGGCATAAATGGCATCTTGTTGTTCGAAAGTTGTGAGGCCGAAAGCCTTTCGCAAGTTGTAAGGAATAAAGGAATGCAATTGCGGCGAGGCTGGAAAATTCCCCTCATTCATTGAAAGTATAAATACATAATCAAAATCCAGGTTACGGGTTTCCAGTACACCCATTACCTGCAAACCTTTAAGGGGTTCTCCTGTGAATGGCACCCGTGCCATTTGCATTACCTGCCTGAATAGTTTATGAAAAGAGTTTAAATCCAAGTGTAATTCGGCGTCTTTTTCTAACTCATTGAGCCGATTAAGCTGACAATATATCTGGTAAATAACTTCCTGCTCAAAGCTAAGCGAATCTTTTTCACATTTTTGATACAGAAAAGATATTACTGCTAATAAATAATCGTAAGCTTCTTGAAAAGAAGATATGCTTTGAAAAATTGCGGGGTATTCAGATTCAGCTTCGAAAGATAATTCAGAAACTGCTATTCGAATTTTATTTTGCTTTACTATCTCGTTGGCTTTATCGGCAGCCCATTTTGTATTATACCTGGCAAAATAAGGATTTTTAAGCACGGCCAACAATTCACGATAATTAAAAGTATAACTTTTATCCACATTTTCGCGTGCGCTTATTTGTAACCGGAGTAATTGTAACAAAAAATCATATACCGGAGCATTTTTGATTGGATAACCCATGGTCACATTTACTCGCTCTACATTGGTAGGCAAGCTATTGAGCAAAGGCAACAGCAAGCTTTCATCAGTAAGCACCAACGCGATGCTTTCCGGTGGTACATTTTTCTGCAAAAGTTGTTCTACTGATTGTGCTACCTTCTTTAGCTGAGCTACTTCAGATGCCAAGCCGTAAATGTGAATTGTCCTATCTCGATTTTGCACTATTTGCTTCGGAGATAATACTGGAAATGTTTTACTTAGTTGCTTATCCTTTTGATATAGCCTGAAAAAATAACCCGCTTCTTTTACTTCGTCATCAACATAATAGGCATCAATATCCCAGAATAGCTGAGCCTTACCTTTAGCCAATAAATAACTTACAATCTTCTTTTCTGCTTTGGTAAAAGCATTGAACCCGGCAAAAATATACTGCCGATCAAAATTAATTTCATCAATATTTTCAGCTATATCTCGATAAAGCATACCATCATAGCCAATGTTTTTATCCCTAAGCAGCTTTTTATATTGTTCATAAATAGGGAAAAGCTTTTCCCACAACTCCAAAAACACCCGCTGTTCTTTAGTCAGCTTTTCAGCAAATACTCCCCAAAAGTCTCGTATTAACTGTTTCTGGGCTTCTTCTATGTAATCAAATCGGGCTTCAATTTCCTTTTGTGAATATAAGTTACTAAAGATTGATTCAGCCGAGGCAAGTGATTTATCAATATCGTCAAAATCCTTAAGCATCATATCGCCCCAATAATAAAAAGCATCCAAGGATTGCTCTTGTGGCAAATAGCGATGATATACCTGGTATAAAAGCACGATCAAACTCAACTTATCAGCCGATTGAAGCTGACTATGTCCTTTTACAAAATCTTCTACACTTAATATTCGGGGCGACCAAATGGGCCGATCAATTATAGATGCTAATTGCTGACGAAAAAACAAGCCCGCTCTTCTATTAGGAAAAACAATATCCAGTTGGTCAAATTCATCAATCTTATTTTGGTTAACATATTGCGCTAATTCCTGCAAAAACCTCTTCATATCATCACCTCCTCTATTTTTCCATCAAGCACATAAGCTATAAATCCTTCCACTTGTCTATATCCCATATCATGCAATAGCTGTAGATATTCTTTTACCTGCTTTATGTCTTTTACATTGGCCTTGCCAGTTTTATAATCAATTACTACCACCCGGTTTTCTTTTAATAAAACCCGATCCGGGCGATAGGTATTTCCATTTTCATCCAGTATAGGCATTTCAGTTTTTACTTGCCATAATTCATCATCAAACCATTTCTTTACTGCGTCGCTTTGCAAAAATTGGGTAATAAGTTGTTTTATTTGCTGCAGATCATTTCTGCTAATAATGCCTTTATAATATAATTCAAGCATAATTTTATCCAACTCTTTAAGGCTGGTAGTATGGCTCAGAATATGGTGTATCACCTGACCGTAGCGTTTCTTGTCTCGCAACCCGTCGGTTTGATTTTGAGCAGGATTACTGATTGCACTTTTTCGAATAGAAATCTTAGACTGCCAGGGCGCCGACTCAACAGGTACTACTTCTTTGCTTTCAGGGTTTTTTAATTTTGAAGGCTGGTCAGTTACAGGATGTCCCATTTCAAAAGATTCACTTGCTTCATGAAAATATGGCTTGAGCTCACCCTCATGATCTTTTAGAAGAAAATAAAGCAAATCCGCCACTGATTTCACATCATAGTTAGCTTTCTTATCCATCTTTGGCTGAGGGGCCGAAATAATAAGTTGCTTCTCTGCCCTGGTGAAAGCAACATAAAGTAAGTTAAGATTATCGATCATTGCTTTTATTCGCTCTACTGCATAGTCGAGTTGAAACCAGGTCTGGCTGAGTGACTGAGTATATTTAATCGGGTAAAATTTTAATTGCGGAAAATTATCAGAACGATCTTGGCACCAGATAATATTGTCGAAAGACGCGTTGTGGTCAAGATTCCATTCACAAAAAGGAACCAAAACCACCTTTGCTTGTAATCCCTTGGCTTTATGAATGGTAAATAATCGTATCGCTTCAATTTGATCGGGCATTTGGATTGATGTTTTTCTACCGTTTTTTTCCCACCAGGTTAAAAATTGGTTCAGGTCGCTGCCTTCCAAATTGTTAAAATTGAGCAGCTGATCTAAAAAGGTATGTTGATATGCCAATTCATCCTGAACCATTTGCAAATCAAAGTCCCTGATAACTTGCTCTGCCACCTCATACAAAGATTGGGAAAGATAGAGTGGCTTCTTTGCTTCAAATTTCTCTGGCAAAAATTGGTAAATAGTATCTCCATTTGCCAATAGGTCATGCCAGTCAAGGTTTTCCCTTTTGAGAATTACTTGCTGATAATCAGATGCTAAATGGGAGATGTTTACCCGGTCATCATTGTCGAGCAACCAACGAAACACTGCAATAATAATCTTTATGGAGGTGGCATTCTCTAAATAAAGTGACTCCGATGAAATTATCTCGTATTGATATTTTTTGCGAGCCTGACTGCTCTTTTTATACTTCAGTATTTCATCAATTATTTCTCTGCCCTCTTCCTGTCTTCTTACCAATATCATGATGTCCTGAAGCTTATAATTTTGATCCTGCAATCTCTCTAGGGTTTTAGGTATGCTTTGCAGCACAGTTTCTCTCCAATGCACCTTTTGTTCACCTTCTATTTCATCTTGAGCAACAAACTCAGCTTTCACATATCCTTTCTGCAATTCAGCCGTTACTCGTGCAGGTGCTTCTTGCCATACATCCTGGTAAGCTTCTATTATTTTGGCCAGTTCCATTTGCAAATTTTCGGCAGTTGACATAGAAAAAGTAGGAGTTTGTGACTGCAACATTTTATGTAAATAAATGGGCGCCATGGTAAAAAATTTGTTATTAAAATCAATAATATTGAATAGACTGCGATAGTTTTTTTGCAAATTCAATTCATCAACATAAGCTTCTCCTACATCTTTTTGAAGTTGTCGTAATAGCAGCTCCCAATTACCTCCGCGCCAGCGATAAATGGACTGTTTTACATCGCCTACCACCAAATTATTACGACCTTGAGCTAAACTATTGGCAATTAACGGCTTAAAGTTATCCCATTGAAACCCGGAAGTATCTTGAAATTCATCAATAAAAAAATGATGATACACAGAACCTATTTTTTCGTAAATATAAGGAGCATCATTGGTTCCAATTAGCTGTCGCAAAAGATGTGAAGCATCAGACATAAGCATTGTTTCATTCTCTTCACGGTAGTCTTTCAGCTTTCTACTTAGGTCAGAAATCAGTCCTAACACATAGATGTATCTTTGAAGTTCTGTGGCTGTTTTATAAGTGGTGGCATTGTTTTCATATTGGCTAATGGCATCATTTACTAATTGATTAAGTCCATTTTCATAAGCCAGCAATATATCTTCTTTCCTTTTTGAGGTTTTGGTATACCATTTATCCGCAATGTGGCGCATAGAATATATTCTACTACCTGGCTCATAATCTTGTTTTTGCAAAATTTTTGCAAAATAACTAAGCACTCCCCCACTCTTACCATAGGCAAAATCTTCAATTGCCAGATTATACTCTTTTGCAATGGCAAAAGCACTTTCTGCTAATTGCTTAAAATGATTTTCAAAGTTGCTTCTTATCGCCGAAGTTTTTTCGAGTAGTTCATCCACCAGGTTTTCCTGATTTAACACTTCATTTTCTATTGACTTGAAGCTTTCAGTAAAAATTTGCGAAGACAAAGAGAGCATATTTCTGCGCACATCCCATGACTTTCCTTCCATTACATTATTTTCTGCAAACCTGATAAGCCATTGTGTAAGCCGTTTATTTTCGCCTACTTCCTCTATCAAAAGATCAATTAATTCCAGCAAAACTTTTTCATGGTCGAGCTCCAAATTAAAGTTGCCGTGCAAACCAATTTCTCTAGTAAACCCTCGAATTACTTTTTGAAAAAAACTATCGATAGTATTGACTGAAAAGTATGAAAAGTTGTGTAAAATAAATTTCAATGCTGTAGCTGCCTGTAATTTTAGTTGCTCATCAGGAAGCTTAGAAGCCGCTTGAATGTCTTGATAAAAGTTATCTTTTATTTCGGTAGTGGCTAAGTGGTGCAAGTAAGCCAATATCCTTTCTTTCATCTCCTGAGTAGCCTTATTGGTAAAAGTAACAGCTAGGATATTTTTGGTCAAATGGGGATTTTTAAGTACGAGTAATAAATACTCTACCGCTAGGGTGTAGGTTTTTCCTGATCCGGCCGAAGATCGATATATTCTAAAGATTTTTTCTGGCATGCCCCTAAGATAGTGGTATTTATAAAAATTTTAAAAGTAACAATAAGATTCCATCACAAAAAAAACCGGTGTACCTCTTAGAAGTACACCGGTAAATATTAACCCATTAATTAATTATGAAAAAAACTACTTACTTTCTTTATCTTATAGGTCGGTAAATCGTTTTTACCTATTTTAATTTCCTTAATACCATGTGGTTGTGCTTCAAAAAATCCTCAACTGAGCATATACCTTAAAGCTCAATATTTAATTGTTGCAAGTTACAGCAGCTTCATCAAAATAAAAATCAACTGCATTTGCAAATATTACATATCATTGATTTTGAAGAAATTAAAAATATAAATAAGAAAATCATAAGCTTAGATAGCTATAAGAAAAGGTTTTTGTACTTCAATACCGAAGAATGATTAGCAAGAAAAGGACTTGATTTGATATTTATTTAGTAAAAACCATTACCGACAAAGTATTTATTACTCAAAAAAATAATAACCATTGCAAAATTTCATTTCCTAAACAGGAAACCATCCTATAAAGTGAAAAATAATATTAGATTAGTTTTAGTTATAGTAAATCTTAGCGTTTACAAAATAAAAGGTAGTATCTTTTAATATCATCTTTTGAAATCCTTGCACTTTGTATCCTTTTAATCTGGCAGGCTTTCCTTCAAATACTATCTCCATCTCCCTACGGGCATCATACAATGTCCCTTTTTCCTTATATATGGTTTTTACTTTTCGCAGATCATCGTTATTGTTAAAAAACACTTGCATCATCTCTATTTCAACCTCATCTGAAAGCCCCGGTTTTACATCATACTGAATCCATCTGCCACTATCGCTTTTTACGGTATCTTTTATATAACTATCTCTTAAGGCAGGTTTATTTATGCTTATATCTTGAAATATTTCAAGCTCATTAGCCCACCCATCTTTATTCAATGATATTGTTACCGAATCCTTCTTGTCATCTACCTTGGCTACTTTAACAAGCTTAGGATTATGATCGATCAACAACTTTTCTTGTATATTAAGCACTGAATCAATACGATAATAAGTGTTTATTTTACCGGGAGTATTATTTTCAATGTTACAGGCAACACAAAATATCAATAAAATTATTATCTTTATACGGTGCATAGGATATAAATAGGTTAAATATTAGATGCAAGGTTTATAGTGTATTAGTATTTTTTTATAAAATAAATTATAGTTAATTTAGTTTATTCTGCAAATTTGAATAAGAGCAGCAAAGTTATGATTCCATGGCATAGTTTTAGCTAAATGTATCATGTTTTAGAATCAAAAAAAAGGTATGAAACCAAATATTTATATTATAATACTTTTGTTTAATGTAATATTGTGCAGCAATTTGGTGGCTCAAAGTGATGTGATGACGAATGTGAGAGCAGCACTTAAAGCTGGAAGCTCCAAAGAGCTTACCAAGTATTTTAAAGAAATGGTGGAGCTCAATTTAAACGGAGAAAAATCAAGCTATAGCAAAACACAGGCTGAATTTGTATTAAAAGATTTTTTTAAAAATCATCCTCCTGCCGATTTTCAATATATCCATCAGGGTGCCTCTAAGGGCAATCTTCTAAAATATGCCATTGGTAAGTATACATACTCATCTGGCAGCTTCAGAGTACTTATTTTATTCAAAATTTCTGACGGAAGTTATTATGCCGATAGTATAGACTTCACGAAGGAATAAGGCAAAAATCCATAAGTTCCACGTTAAATTCTTATCCTTTGTGATTTCAGCTAATTTATAGCTATTTTTACGGCCACAATTTATTTTTTTATCCTTAAAAACAATTCAAATGAGCTTATTAGTAATTGGATCAGTTGCTTTTGATGCATTAGAAACACCTTTTGGTAAAACAGATAAAATTATAGGAGGCTCCGGCACCTATATTTCCCTATCTTCTTCCTATTTCAATCCGGTAAATATAGTGGGTGTAGTGGGTGAAGACTTTTTGAAGTCCGATCTGGATATGATGAAAAAACACGGTATAAACACAGACGGTATTCAAATTAAAGAAGGAGAGAAATCTTTCTTCTGGAAGGGAAGGTATCATACCGATATGAATACCCGAGATACATTAGTTACCGAGCTTAATGTTTTAGAAAATTTTGACCCGGTAATCCCCGATGCTTACCAGGATTGTGAATACCTTATGCTGGGCAACCTAGCGCCCGCTGTACAAAAACTGGTAATAGAAAGATTGCAAAAGCAACCTAAACTAATTGCTATGGACACCATGAACTTTTGGATGGACATAGCCCTGGACGATTTAAAAGAAACCATGAAAATGGTAGATGCAATAATCGTAAACGATGAAGAGGCGCGGCAATTGAGTGGAGAGTATTCGCTAGTGAAAGCTGCTCAAAAAATAAAAACTATGGGTCCACGCATTATCATCATTAAAAAAGGAGAACATGGCGCTTTGCTTTTTGCTGAAGATAAAGTATTTTTCGCTCCAGCATTGCCTCTTGAAGAAGTGTTTGATCCTACCGGTGCGGGTGACACTTTTGCGGGAGGTTTTATAGGTTATCTTGCCAAGCAAGGGGAAATAAATTTTGAAAACATGAAAAGAGCTGTAATTTATGGTTCAGCAATGGCTTCTTTTTGTGTGGAAAAGTTTGGTACTGAACAGTTGCAGCATTTAGAACCTAATCAAATAAACGACCGGGTAAATGAATTTGTAAAACTGGTGAATTTTGATGTGATCGAATTGTAGTAAAAGTTAAGGGTGAGGTAGTTGAGAGTTTATTTCAATCGGATAGTTTTAGTTATTTCCCTACTGGTCTATTTCTCTGTATTTATACCACCTTCTTCTATTTGGTGGACTGGTTTTATTTCCTTGGCTATTCCTTTTGTAATAATCTTCAATTTTTTTTTGTTGGTGTATTATATTACCATCAGTAAGAGAGTACTACTTTACCCTTTAATTTCTCTTTTAATAGCCTTTCCTTTTTTAAAAGCTACCCTTGCAATTAACCCAAATGCCTCTCCCGACAATCACGATTTTACCATTTTAAGTTACAACACTCGGTTTTTTAAAGATATAAAAACCCAAAACTATGGAAAATTTTCTGCTGAAATGATGCATTGGACGCTCAACGACAGTGCTGACATCAAATGCTTTCAGGAATTTTACAGTCACCCATCTTTTCCAAATCTCGATATGCTCAACCGGCTTAAGGCTAATGGCTATCACAGCCATTACTTAGATCTTACCCCTGAAATGAGCACATTGCATGGATTAGCTATTTACAGCAAATTCCCCATTGTAAATAAAGGAAATCTTTATTTTAATGATCAAACCTTTAATGGAGCAATGTATGTAGATGTAGCTCTTGCCAAAGACACTATAAGAGTGTACAATATACACTTACGCTCTATGGGATTAAATAGCAATGAAATAATGTCGCCGGAAATAAAAGATAAATATAAAGATGTGGCACAATCACTTCAGGCTGGTTTTGCTGCAAGGGCCCGACAAATAAAGCAACTATCAGAACATATCGAAAAAAGTCCATATCCGGCAATTATTTGCGGAGACTTGAATGATATGCCCTACAGCTATACCTACTTTAAGTTGAGAAGAAAAATGAGTAATACTTTTGAGGCCGCTGGCAATGGCTTCGGATTCACTTTTAATGGTAAAATACCTTTCTTGAGAATTGACAATCAGTTTTTTGATGAATTTTTTGAAGCTCACTATTTGAAAGTGGAATACGATGCTGAACACTCCGACCATTTCCCTATCAAAGGGTATTATAGTATACGTTGAAACAAATCAAATACACTAAATATTAATTCGCAAAAGCTGTATTCTCTTTAAAAACTAGGCCATTAGCTTATTAGTTTGTAATTTTACAGCCATTTCTTGTAGAACAAACCATAAAAACAAAATACCGTGGAAAAATCGCAAATCAGAGATTATATAGAAAAAAACAGGGATAATTACCTGGAAGAAATATTTGAACTACTTAAAATACCCTCAATAAGTGCCGATCCAAAATATAAAGATGAAGTTATAAAAGCTGCCACTTTTCTGCAAAATAAACTTAAAGAAGCCAAAGCCGATAAAGTGGAGCTTCATCCTACCGCAGGATTTCCGGTGGTTTATGCAGAAAAAATAATTGACCCTTCGCTACCTACTATTTTAATTTATGGTCATTACGATGTGCAGCCTGCCGACCCTATAGATTTATGGCACTCTCCGCCTTTTCAACCACAAATCAGAGATGGAAAAATATATGCCCGGGGTTCCAGCGACGATAAAGGACAAATGTATACTCATGTGAAGGCTTTTTCGGTAATGACAGAAAATGATGATCTGGCCTGTAATGTAAAATTCTTGATAGAAGGCGAAGAAGAAGTTGGCTCTACTCACCTGGAACAATTCATCGCTGAAAACAAAGAAAAACTAGCTGCCGATGTAGTACTTATTTCTGATACAAGCATAGTTTCCAATGATACTCCTTCCGTTACGGTAGGACTTAAAGGATTGAGTTATGTAGAAATAGAAGTTACCGGGCCTAACAAAGACCTACATTCCGGTGTATACGGTGGCTCTGTGGCCAACCCTATTAATACCCTCTGTAAAATGATTGCCAGCTTAAAGGATGAAAATAATAAAATCACAATTCCTGGTTTTTATGACAAAGTAGTTGATTTAAGCGATGAAGAAAGAAAAAAGCTAGCAGTGCGTCCGTTTAACCTTGATCACTTTAAAAAAGATCTTGGAGTAGAAGAGGTAGAAGGAGAAGCCGGCTACTCAACTATTGAACGAACTGGTATACGACCTACACTAGACGTGAATGGTATTTGGGGAGGCTATGTTGGTGAAGGTTCCAAAACAGTTTTACCATCCAAAGCATTTGCCAAGGTTTCCATGAGATTGGTACCCAATCAAAATTCGAAAGAGATAACTGAAATGTTTAGCAAACACTTTAAAACCATTGCCCCGAAAGGTGTAAAAGTAGAAGTGAGACCTCACCATGGAGGCGAACCTGCCACCACTTCAGTGCACTCTATTGGCTTTAAAGCTGCCACTCGAGCATTTGCAGGAGCGTGGGGAAAAGAGCCTATTCCAACAAGAGAAGGAGGTAGTATTCCAATCGTTGCTTTATTTCAAAATCATTTAAAAGTAGACCCTATCCTTATGGGCGTAGGACTAGATTCTGATGCAATTCACTCTCCTAATGAAAGTTTTGGAGTATTTAATTATATAAGAGGAATTGAAGCTTCGGTTTTGTTTCATCATGCATTTGCTGCGCTAAGTAAATAAATGAAACAAAACTTTATTAAAATAAATAATGGCTGATCCATCCAGTCATTATTTATTTTAATTTAATCGGTGTTTTAGTGCATCAATTTTGGCAACTCTTTCAAATGAATAAGTAGTACTGGTTTTGTCCAAATATTCATAGATAGCCAATGATTTTATTAAAAGTTCATGGCTTTGGCTAGAATCGTTATCAGCTTTTTTAAAATCTGATTCCACCTTAAGCAAATCAGCCATTACTTCCATCCGGTGCTCATCAAAGTCGGCATTTTCCATGGCCTTTATCATTTCAGCTATCGGCAGCTTTTGCCATTCGGGATTTGCCTTTAAAATTTTGTAGGTTTTAGCAATTTGCTTTTCAGCGTTTTCAAGATCACTTTCATTAATTAAATTCATGGCTTTTGCCAATAGTTTAACTGCTTCTTCTATTAGCCTAAGCAAGTAATCCTTTTTAAACATAAGTTATGAGATGAGTTAAAAATTATGAAAGCTTAGATCTAACGTATTCTGTCAACTGAGCGAACTAGTCTCTCATCTTTACGAATAAATCTATTGGCAAATACATTGAAAAGCATGGCCATCATAGGTAAAAACAAGCCAATTTGATAACTGCCTTGCATCGCGGGGTTAATATCCTTTTCCGCCTCAATCATAAACCATACCGCCAACAAAAGGACAACTGCCATTAACAAAGAATTGAGAGCTCCTAACTTTAATTGAGTAAGTCTATTATCAAATCGTACAATTTCATAAATGGCAACCAAAGCTACCAATATGGCCGCCACACCCACGAACAAATAAGGAAAACCAGTAGTAGAAATCATCACTCCTTCAGTAGTGTATATTTTCAAAGAAAAAGCCGTAAGTGTTATTATTTCTCCGTCAGTGCTTACTTCTTGCCATATTGGCACAAATAAAAAAACAATCATGGAAATGGAAATGAGAACTAAAAAAATTGTTTGAACGCGTTGCCACATATTTCAGAATATTTTAAATAATTTCGTGTCGGTTTTTTGCAAAATAAGTGCATAATAATTAAAACCACCAATCAATTATATTATTTATTCTATTTGATCCAATAATATTTTCGTCAATTAATCAAATGAAGCAACGATATTTTTTAGATATAGCTTATCAAGGAACAAATTATCATGGATGGCAAGTGCAACAAAACGCAATCACCATTCAGGAGATAATAGAAGATTGTTTAACCAAACTATTAGGAGAGGTAATTAAGATAACAGGCAGTGGCCGAACTGATGCAGGCGTACATGCTTTACAGCAAATAGCCCATTTTGATGCATCACTAAAAATAACCACGCGTGAACTAAAGCGTAGAATGAATGGCTTCTTGCCTAATGATATCGCTATAAATAACATTAATCCTATAACAGAAGAAGGTCATGCACGTTATACTGCTTATTCGCGCAGCTACCAATACTGTATTCATCAACAAAAAGACCCGTTTTTGCAATACAGAAGCTTGTTTTATTGGCAGACTGTTGATATTTCAAAAATGAATGAAGCGGCTAATCATTTGATCGGCACGCAAGATTTTAAATGCTTTAGCAAAGCAAACACTGATGTGAAACATTATCTTTGTCAAATAACGGAAGCTAGATGGGAAAAACAAAAGCATCAATTGGTATTTTATATAACTGCTAATCGTTTTTTGAGAGGTATGGTACGGGCAATAGTCGGTACATTATTGATGATAGGTAAAAATGAAATTCCCGTTGAAGAGTTAGAAAAAATAATAGCTAGTAAAAAACGCTCGCGGGCGGGCAAATCTGCAGCAGCTTGTGGCTTATATTTAAGTGAAGTAAAATATCCGAGAGAGATTTTCCAATAAACACGAATAAAGGTGAGTACTGAAGAAAAAAGCGGTAAAGTATTAGATTGGGATGTATTAAAAAAGCTTATGGTTTATGCGAAACCCTATAAAGGTCGCTTTTACTTGTTAGTTTTTCTCACTTTTATGGTAGCGGTTCTCACCCCCCTTACGCCATTGATCATTCAGCAAACTATAGACAATTATGTAGCGGAAAATGATTACCAGGGTTTAATAAACATGATAATATTATTATTCTCGCTATTAGTGATCCAGGCAATTATCCAATATTTCCACACTTACATGTCTGGGTGGCTGGGGCAGCACGTTATTAGAGATATAAGAATACAGCTTTTCAATCATCTTACCCGGCTCAGGCTTAAGTTTTTCGACAATACACCCATTGGCAGATTAGTTACCAGAGCAGTTTCGGATATAGAAACTTTGGCCAATGTATTTAATCAAGGCATCGCTGCAATTATATCAGATTTATTGCAAATATTTGTAATCCTTGCTATTATGTTTTCTCTTAATTGGAAACTCACCCTGATCAGCCTTTCCACTTTACCATTATTAATCATTAGCACTTATGTTTTTAAAGAAAAAATTAAGGTAGTATTTAACCTTGTACGCAATGCCGTATCCAATCTGAATTCTTTTGTACAAGAGCATATCACCGGTATGAACATTGTTCAAATATTTAATAGTGAAGATCGGGAATTCGAAAAATTTAAACTTATTAATCGTAAGCACCGGCATGCCAATATCAAATCAGTTTTGTATTACGCCATTTATTTTCCTGTAGCAGAAGTGATTCAGGCGTTGGGCATAGGCTTAGTAGTATGGTTTGGCGCCAGAGGCATCATAGTCAATGATTTGGACCTTACCTTTGGCAGGCTGATAGCTTTCATTATGTATATTGGGATGTTTTTTCGCCCTATTCGTTTACTTGCTGATAGATTTAATACCCTGCAAATGGGAATTGTCAGCTCTTCACGTATTTTTAACTTGTTGGATAATCAAGAAAATATCCCAAACAACGGAAAGAAAAAGCCTGACAGCTTAGAAGGACAAGTCAAATTTGAAAATGTTTGGTTTGCTTATAACGACGATGATTACGTGTTGAAGGATATCTCTCTAGAAGTAAAAGCAGGCGAAACACTAGCCCTGGTTGGCGCTACAGGAGCAGGAAAATCTTCTATTATTAACCTCTTGAGCCGTTTTTATGACATCAACAAAGGTCAAATTTACATTGATAACACGCCGATAAAAGATTATGAAATCAATGCTTTACGTGAAAATATTGGAGTTGTATTACAAGATGTATTTCTTTTTTCGGACACCATAGCGCAAAATATTAATTTAGGTAATAAAAATATTGACCCTCAAAAAATAATAGAAGCCGCAGAATTGGTAGGAGCTAAAAGCTTTATTGAAAAACTACCGGGTGGTCTTGAATACAATGTTATGGAAAGAGGAGCTACCCTTTCAGTAGGTCAGCGCCAATTAATCTCTTTCGTGCGCGCTATGGTTTATAACCCAAAAATTATTGTACTTGATGAAGCAACCTCTTCTGTTGATACTGAAACAGAGGAGCTGATCCAAAATGCTATTGAAAGATTGATGAAGGGACGCACATCAATTGTAATTGCTCACAGGCTAAGTACCATTCAAAAGGCAGATAAAATATTGGTGCTCGACAAAGGGGAAATAAAAGAGCGGGGCAAGCATGAGGAATTGCTTTCAATGGACGGGTTTTATACCCAATTGCATAAAATGCAATATAAAGAAGTGGTTCAATAGCAGATAATTTTAACTTTAAAAATACTATTCTACATAAAAAATGAAACAGGCTATTACTCTTTTACTGCTACTTTTCATTAGTCTACAGGTGGCAACTGCTCAGCGACACAATGCTTACGATGCAGGCTTAGGCATCAGGCTTGGAGACCCCTTCGGCTTATCTTATAAATATTATATGCAAGAAAGCAAAGCGCTCGAAGCTAACTTAGGCTCCACCTACCCAGGGTTTTATAGCGGCTATTTTAGTACTATATTTAACGATATTGAAGGCTACCAAAGAGCTACTTATCTAGGTCACAGCGTTAATTATTCGGTATCACTGCAAGGGAGATTATTATTTCATCAGGATTTTCCGGAAAATATAGAAGGTTTGGAATGGTATTTTGGCTTTGGTGCCCAATTGAGGATAATAGGGGTAGAATATCGATATCTGGATAGAGAAAATATTCGTCTTACCGATAGCTATAGCGATGTTGGATTTGGTCCTGAAGGAATTGTAGGGGCTGAATACAAAATTCCGGATACCCAATTGACCGCGTTTGTTGATTTAAGTCTGTTCATGGAAATAGTAGACAACCCATTGATTTTTCGATTGCAGGCCGGGCTTGGTATGCGGTACAATTTCAACTTCAGCTATTAATTTCTATTAAAAAAGACTTTATTTTTCCTTCAATAGTCATACTTACCCATGTATGATTTCAAAGTTTATTGAGCTGAGAAAGTTAGCTGTGGCAAATATATTTGTTAAGCCAGAATATATTTTCATTATCAATAAGTTAACTATGAAGATCCTCAAAAATATTATATTTTTCCTGCTTCTATTTTGCAGCTTCAAAAGCATAGCCCAGCAAAATGAAAGTGCAATTTTTAATATCACTACTTTTAATAATAATGGAGGCATTTTAGCTAATGCAACGGGCTTTTTTATAGACGGTAATGGTACTGGGTGCACGTTAGCAGAAGTTTTTCAATTAGCAGAAACCGCGCAAATAATGCTAGCCGACAGTACTATTTATGAAATAAAAACCATAACAGGCCAAAATAACAGCACCGGATTAATATATTTTAAAACCACTTTGTCAAAACCAAAAGCATGGTTAAAGCCCACCGAAGTAACACTAGGAAAAGCAACCCTTGTTACCCAAACAGGGCAGCAACAAGAAACTTCTAATGTAGTAATTAACCATTCATGGCAGCATTATCAAATATTTACAGGTAAGATATTATTAGCTAAAAGTAATTTGGGAGCTATTTTGCAAAAGAATGATGGAGGCATTTTAGGAATAGGAATTCCAGGCATAATTACTGATGGCGCCAGTAGCATATTTGTAGCTGGAAATAAGCTAACCGATTATCAAAAAATAAACCTTGACCTGAAAAGCTGGCAGAAGCAATTTCAAATAAATTACAATTTTGTGAAAGGTGAATACAACCTGGCCATTGGTAAACCTGAAATAGCTTATGGCTTTTACAAAAAATATTTTGAAGAAAACCCAAAGCATGAAAACACATTACAGATGCTTGCATCGTTGAGCTACGAACTGAAAAAATGGGATGACGCGCTTTCATATGCCAATAATTTACTGGCAATGGACGATAAAAATAAAGAAATTTATTACAAGCGAGCCACTATTTTTCAACAGCAAAAAGCAATAGACAAAGCGCTACAAGATTTTGAAAAAGCAGCTGAACTAGGATATGATGGCTCAAACCTCTATCTGCAAAAAGCTCAAATTTATTATCAAAAAGAAAACTTCGAAAAATCACTGGCAGATTATCAGCAATATTTCGAAAAAGCCGATAGCCCGCAATCGAACAGCTTTTATCAAGCGGGTAATGCAGCTTTTCTGCTTGATAAATATTCTGAAGCTGTTACCCTTTACAATAAAGCTAATGAAGCTGGTGAAAAATCTGAATTATTATTCAATAATCGAGGAAAGGCTAAATATTTTCAAAACCAATACGCGCTAGCAATAAAAGATTATGATTTAGCCATCCAGCAAAAATCCGATTACGGCAAAGCTTTTCTTAATCGTGCCGATGCCTACTTTGCTTTAAAAGATTGGCAAAATAGCATCAACGATTACCAGCAGGCCATAAAATTAGAAAAGGCAGAAAAGGAGGTTTATACCAATCTTGGCTATGCCTATTTTCAACAGCAAGAATGGTCAAGTGCAGATGGAAGCTTACAGAAAGCAATAACAATGGGCGATGCTACTGCCGATAACTTTTTTTACAAAGGGTTAAGCTTGTTTCACCTAAATAAGTTTGTCCCGGCAACAGCAGACCTGGAAAAAGCCCGGGAACTACAAAAAGATACATTAGCAATAACCAGGTCTTTGGCCATTGCTTATTACGAGCTCAAAAAATATGAACAGTCGCTCGAGAATTTTCAAAAATGGCCCGAAACTGAATTTAAGCCGCGAAACAATTTGCAAATGGGTATTGCTGCCTGGTGGCTTAAGAATTATCCTTTAGCGGAAATACAATTACAAAAAGCTATTGATGGGCAAGCTCAAGCTGAAGATTTGTATTATATGATAGGCCAAAGCCAATTTGAACAAGAAAAATTTGAAAGTGCTTATCAAAATTTATCTACCGCTATAACGAATGAAAGCAAAGAACCACAAGTATTCTATTTACGAGGAATAATAAGCTTTGACCAGGAAAAATATACTGAAGCATTACCCGACTTTGAAAATGCATTAAAATTAGGGTTCAACGATGCCAGGCTGTATGAGTATAGCGGAATATGTAAATATCACTTAAAAAATTATGCAAGCGCTATAAAGGATTTAAACAGTGCCAGCGAAAAAGGATTGAAAACACTGGTACTTTTTGAAGCGCGTGGTGATGCCAGAACAATTATTCAGGAATTTAAAAATGCGATACCTGATCTGCTCGAGGCAATTAAGCTTGGCACCGAAAAACCTTTTATATTTGAAAATGTAGGGATATGCCGCTATCATTTAAAGGATTTCAGAGGGAGTATCGAAATGCTAACCCTGGCAATAGACAAAGGTGTGGAAAATGCACAGGTTTTTAAAATGAGAGGTAACGCGCGTTTTGCTCTTGAGCAAATGGAAGCTGCGTTCATTGATTTAAATAAAGCAATTGCACTCGGAAGTACTGATTCACTGGCATTTTCCAACCGTGGTTTTATTCATTTTGGCAAAACAGACTACCAAGCCGCTATAGCTGATTTTGATGCTGCCCTTGAAAATGGAGCGGTGACAGCTGCCATTTACAACAAGCGTGGTGAGGCTAAATATCAACTTGAAAATCTTGATGGCGCTATTGCGGATTTTAACCTGGCAATACAGCAAGCTGAAAATATGGGGATTGCCTTCTTCAATCGTGGTACGGCAAAATATTATAAGCAAGACTTTACCAACGCGGTGGATGATTTGCAAAAAGCAGAACAAAAGGGCGCTAATAGCTTAGCATTATACGAAATGCTAGGGCTGGCTCGCTATGAAAATAAAGATCTAAAAGGCGCTCTTGCCGATTTGAGCAGAGCGATTACCATGGGTTCTACGATATCTCGAGTTTACCTGGTGAGAGGAATGATAAAATACGAGGCCAAAGAATATGGACCGGCAGAAAAAGATCTTGAAAAAGCGCTTACCTTGGAAGACGTTGATCCGGTTAATTATCAGTATTTAGGTAACACTAATTTTTATCTGCAAAAATTTGAGCAGGCGGAATCTAATCTTAGTAAAGCCATTGAAAATGGAATTGATGACGCTTTAGTATATGCCAATAGGGGCCAAGCCAGGTATGAATTAAAAAAATATCAAGAAGCAATACAAGATATTGAAAAAGCCTTGGCCAAAGGATATGAGCATGGACAAATGATGTATGTATTGGGTAACTCTAAATTTCAAATTGACGATTTTTCAGGTGCTATTAATGCTTATAATAAAGCGATTGCGCTAGGAATTAACCACGAGATTATATTTAATAATAGAGGTAAAGCACACTATCAAACGGAAAATTACCAGGCAGCCATTACTGATTACGAAAAAGCCATAAACCTCAAGGCTGACTATGCCAAAGCCTGGTATAATCGAGCCGACGCTAAATATGCCTTGAAAAATTATGAAGCCGCTATCCCCGACTATCAAAAAGTAATAGATTTGAACAGTGCGGATAATCAATTATATTTTCAACTGGGTACTGCCCAATATTTTATTGAAGATTATAAGAAAGCTGTAGATAATGTGAGTATAGCCATTAGCAAAGGCATTAATGATAAATTGGCTTTTTATGCACGTGGCCACGCTTTTTACTATTTAGAAAAATATCAAGAAGCCATTGATGACCTGGACAAATCCATAAAAGCCGGTGAATTGGATCAATTAAGTTTTTACAACAGAGGCTCGGCCAAGTATAAACTACAAGATTATGATGGCACCATTAGCGACTTATCTCGGGCTATAGAAATGGGAGCCAATGACGCGTTGGTTTACAACTGGCGCGGTCATGCTTATTATGAAAACAGGAAATTTAATGAAGCTTTAAATGATTTGAATCAGGCCATCAATAAAGACGCCAATTTTGCCCGTGCTTATGGAAACAGAGCTAATACTAAATTCAGGCTAAAAGATTATGAATCTGCCCTTGCTGATTATACAAAAGGCATAAACTTAGGACTGAAAGAGCCAGTAATTTTTAACAATAAAGGTAAAACACTTTTCTTGCTAAAAAGATATGACGATGCCATCAAAGATTATGACAATGCTATAGGCTTACAGCCGGATTATGGAAAAGCTTATCAAAATAGAGCCGAGGCTAAATTTATAATAGAAGATTTTGAGGGCGTAATAAGTGATCTTCTTTGGGTAGAAAAAAACTACGAAATTACACCAGCTGACCTTTATTATATGGCAGATGCTTATTTTTTAACGAATAATTATCCATTTGCCGCCACATATTACGATAAATCGATTGATGCAGGCATAAAAGAAAAAGCAGCCTATTATAATCGCGGAAAATCGCATTACGAGATGAAAGCTTATGAAAGTGCTTTAATGGATTTTCAAGAGGTGGCAAAAATGGATGCCGGTGATGCTCAGGTTCAAATTATTCTGGCCAGCGCTTACATATTTTTAGGAGGTTATAATGAAGCACTTGAGTCACTCAACAAAGCTATAAAAATTGATGGAAACAACCCGGATAGCTATTTTAACAGGGCAATATTAAAAGAAGAAAATGATGACTGGAAAGGCGCTATTACAGATTATAGTGCAGCAATTAATCTTAAAAAAGATGATCCGTTATTGTATTACAATCGTGGTAATGCCAGAATTACCGAAGGTGAACTGGAGGCTGCAGTTGAAGACATGGATAAAGCCATTGAACTGGAAGCTAGCAATCCGGATTTTATTAGGGCCCGAGGTAATGCCTATTATCAAATGCAAAATTATGATGCAGCCTGTACTGATTGGAAAAAAGCCGAGGGTATGGGAGATAAAAAAGCAGCATTTAGTTATAAACAGTATTGTAATTTGAAATAAATCCAAAAAAACAATCCTGCTTCTTTTGTATTAATAGATGGAATGAACAAGCTATCGGTAATAATACCTACGTTGAACGAAGCTAGTCAGATTGCAAATGTCATTAAAGATGCAAAGCGGAAAGCCTTTAACCAGGCACCTGAGATAATTGTGGTCGATTGTGGCTCTATGGATAATACCGAACAAATTGCTATTAGCTTTGAAGGTGTTCATGTTCATGTAAGGAAAGATTTGATTGGTCATAAATATGCCAGCTTAAATTATGGAGCCAGTAAGGCAATTGGTGACATTCTTTTTTTTCTAGATGCCGACAGCCAATTACCTTGGCATTATGATCAAAAAATTATAAATTGCTTATCCCGAGATAAAGTAATTGCCGGAGCTTTTGATTTACAATTATCGCCTGCCAATTTTTTATTAAAAATGGTAACGCTGTTTAATAAAATACGATATCGCTTTAGTAAGAATTTCTTTGGCGACCAGGGTTTATTCATTACCACAAATAACTTTATTGCGAGTGGAGGTTATCCAAAGCGATTAATTATGGAGTCCGCGTATTATTGTCGGAAACTTAAAAAAATGGGAAAATTGAAGGTAATACCCAATGTTATTCTTACTTCTTCACGGCGTTTTTTAGATGGTGGCATATGGAAAGTTTTGTGCAGAGATATGATAATACTAATATTATTTAATCTTCATCTGCCAATAGAAAAATACGCCTACAAATACTGGCAATATAACAAAAACCCATAAATCTCTCCTGAATTGGCTTTTGTAAGCTTAAATCAAAAATATTAACCAATAGGTCAATATTCAAAACTGCAGATAAAGATGCTTGAATCCATCCTGTTATTCAAGAAAATTGCAACTTTTTAATAAGAATATGGTTAAAAGGGAATTGTAAAACCAAACTAAATTTTTTTAATATATGGCACAAGTAACTTTAAAAGGAACACCAATTAAACTTTCCGGTGAAATACCACAGGTGAATACTAAAGCAGAAGATTTTTCATTTGTGAATTCAGAAATGACGGAAGTAAAGCTTAGCGAAATACAAGACAAAGTGAAGGTATTGATTGCCTTGCCAAGCCTGGACACATCAGTATGTGCAGCAGAGACAAAGCATTTTAGCGAAAAACTTGCTGGTAAAAGCTATGTAGAAGCAATAGTAATATCTAAAGATTTGCCTTTTGCTATGAAACGATACATGGACAGCAACAAAATAGACAACATTACCACGGCTTCAGATTTTAGAACAGGAGAATTTCTAAAAAAATATAATGTGGAAATGACCGAAGGGCCATTCAAAGGATTATCCGCCAGAGCAGTATTTGTGCTTGATAAAGATAACACTATAAAATATGCCGAATTGGTACCGGAGATTGCTCACGAGCCAGAGTACGATAAAGTACTCAAAGCCATAGAGGAGCTTAACTAAAATTTATCAGGTGTCGTATTTGGCACCTGATTTTAAAAATTCTTCCGTCAAAAGGAAAGATTGATTGATATTTTATGCCTCAACTACTAGTTTTCATTACCTTAACCAATAAAACATTTCTTATCCCATTAATGATTGTACTAAATTCTAGCTTATGAAAGAAAGAAAGATAATAAAAACAACTGAAGCTCCTGAGCCTATAGGACCTTACAATCAAGCCGTTTTCATAAATGATACCCTTTATGTAAGTGGGCAAATAGCCCTAAACCCTGAAAATCAAACATTGGTAACCACTAACATAAAAGATGAGACGCGTCAGGTAATGAAAAACCTGGAGGCAATATTGCTTGCTGCCAACTTCACTTTTTTAAATGTAGTAAAATGCACAATCTTCTTAAAGAATATGAATGACTTCCCTGAGGTAAATGAAATTTATGGACAATTTTTTAGCGAGCAAGCACCGGCCAGAGAGACAGTAGCAGTTAAAACCTTGCCTAAAGATGTGAATGTGGAAATTAGTTGCATCGCAATTGCCTAAAATGCTACTAATACCCGATAAAAGAGAAACAATAGTGCTACCTTTTGAGGCTGAAGAGGTGGAAAGACAACTAATAACCTTTGTAAAACCTTTAAAAAATATGGGAGCACCTGCCATTGAAAAAAAATCCGGCAAATTTTTTTTCAACGGATATGTCAAGGGCAGAAAATTCAGTATTTCCAGGGTAATAAAAATACCGCAAAATTTTCTTCCGCTCATCGTCGGAAAAATAGAAGCCACTTCAATGGGCTGCATCATTTTTATACATTACCGCCTTTTCAATTCCACTATTTTATTTATGAGCATATGGATTGGCATTTGTATTTTCATAGCAATAGCATTTGCTTTTGTGCTGGGCAAAACAAATTATAGTATTTTAGCTTTATTATTCGCTGCCATTAACTACATCGTAGCTTTAAAAAATTTCAGCCTGCAATTACGGCGTAGCAAAGAAGACTTGGATATTTTACTAAGAAGCATCAAATAATAAAAAATATTGCTAAGAGTCAATCTCAATTTTTTCAACTTTCAGCGGGTCATCCAATTTATGAAGCAGTTCAAGATTAGTCATCCCCAAAACAGGATGTATTCTTTCAGCATCTATTTCACATAGTGGCACCAGTACAAATTTCCGCTTTTGCAATTCAGGATGTGGCACTTTTAAATCAGGTTCATTAATAATTTGATCATTGTAATAAATAATGTCAATATCTATTGTACGCTCGTGCCATTTTTCAATTCTAATTCTACCCAGAATCTTCTCTATTTTATTGACATTTTTCAAAACCCGAAGTGGTTCTTGTTCTGTTTGCACCCATAAAGCTTGATTTAAGAATGCAGGCTGATCATGGTAGCCCCATGCCTCAGTCAGATATATTTCCGAAGCATTCACAATTCGCCCGATAGAATTTTCAATTGCCTTATTCGCTTTTTTTAAAATGCTAAAACTATCGCCAATATTGCTTCCTAATAAAAGTATAACTCCACTCATAATGTCTAAAGCTCCAAATATATAAATTCAATAACATTAACTGGTTTTTTATTGTAGTTTTATAAATCAATATTAATTAAAAGTAAATTATAGATATGAAATTTTTAAGAAACTTATTAGCCACATTAACTGGTTTAGTAATCTTTACTATTCTCAGTTTCTTTATTGGGATAGGTATTATTTCAGGTTTGGTTGCCTCTTCCGAACAAGAAGTAATTATCAAAGACAATTCCGTGCTTTTGCTTGACTTAAACAGGCAAATAGTGGAAAAAACCGCGGAAGAGGATCCTTTCTCAGAATTAATGTTTCCGGGAGTAGAAATGCCGCTTGGTTTAATTGATATTAAAGAAGCCATTGCGCAAGCCAAAGAAGATGATAACATCAAAGGTATCTACTTACAATCGGAAATGATAGTAGCAGGCAATGCTACATTAGAAGAAATAAGAAAATCACTGGCCGATTTTAAAGAAAGTGGCAAATTTGTTGTAAGCTACGGACAATATTTTTCTGAAGGCGGCTATTACCTGGCATCCATTGCCGATGAATTGTTTATGCACCCCGAGACAATAATGGAATTTAACGGACTTAATTTCACTACCGTTTTCTTTGCCGGAACACTTGAAAAGTTGGAAATAGAGCCAGTAATTTTTAGGGTAGGTGAATTCAAAAGTGCCATAGAGCCATTTGTACGTAAAGATTTAAGTCCTGAAAATGAAGAACAAATAAGAGAGCTTGTCAACTCCTTACACGCCAACATGCTAGCCAATATAAGTACCGTTCGAAATAAATCAATAGATGAACTGGAAACCATTGCAGATTCAATGCTTACTTACCAGGCCAGCCATGCTTTAGAATATGGCATGGTAGATCAATTGGCTTATCACGACGAAGTAATGGCCAGCTTAAAAGAAAGGGTTGGAATAGAACAAGACAATGACCTTTCCATGATTAAAGTAAGCAAATACATGAAGTCTTATAACATTGTATCGGGCAACAGCAACCGTATAGCTGTGATACTGGCTACCGGAGATATTGTGATGGGAAAAGGTAACACCGATAATGTAGGTGCTGAGAAGTTTATGAAGGCAATTGAAAAAGCTCGTGAGGATGATAATGTAAAAGCAGTTGTGCTGAGGATAAACTCTCCGGGAGGAGCCGCATTGGCTTCTGACATGATATGGAGAGAATTAGAACTTACAGCTGAAAAGAAACCTTTAATTGCTTCTATTTCAGATCTGGCGGCCTCAGGAGGATATTATATTGCAGCCCCTTGCGATACCATTGTAGCGGATCCGATGTCAATAACTGGCTCCATAGGTGTGTTTGCTATTATGTTTAATATTCAGGATTTTTTAGATAATAAACTGGGCATTACTTCAGAAGGCGTACAAACAGGACCAACCGCCGATATATTTTCTATGGTAGAGCCAATGAGCGAATATGAAAAAAGTATTATGCAGAACAGTGCCAATGCTACCTATGATCGCTTCATTCAGATTATAGCAAAAGGAAGAAATATGCCGGAAGAGCAAGTGAAAAACCTTGCCGGTGGACGAGTTTATACCGGGGAAATTGCTAAAGACATAGGTTTGGTAGATATTTTGGGCGGTTATGATGATGCCTTGGCGATAGCAGCTGAAAAAGCAGGCATAACTGAGGAGGGCTATAAAGTAAGATTTTATCCTCAACCTAAAACTTTCCTGGAGCAATTTATAGAAAATTATGGCGGGGAAGTGCAGACCAAATTATTAAAAGCTGAAATGGGAGAATATTACCCGATTTATAAGCGAATTGAAAATATCAAAAGTTACCAGGGGATACAAGCCCGGTTGCCTTACGAATTTAAAATAAATTAATAGAAATAAATGACTAGTTACTAGTCCTGATAAAAAAAGCCTCTTTGTAACAAGGAGGCTTTTTTTATTCCCATAAGGGATATTTCTCTAACGCTACTTTTTCAGCGAAGAAAATTTTGGTTGACTGTTCGAATGATTTGGTATAATCCGAAACCATAAATCGATAAAATGTGGTTGATTTGCTATTCAATAAATTATTAAACTCAAGATAAGCCTTAAGCGAACGTGCCACAATTTCAGCCGAATCTAGTACCGTTACCTTACCATTATAATAGCGTGTAATTTGATTTTTTATCAAGGGGTAATGAGTGCAACCCAATATGAGAGCATCTATTTGCTGCAGTTGCTCGTGAGTTAAATATTGCTCAATTATTTGTTCGCTTATTTGATTATTAAAGAATCCCTCTTCGATCATAGGCACCAGCAAGGGAGTAGCTAAAGATTTTAAATTTACCTCTTCTTTTAAAGCATCGATTTTCTTTTTGTAAACATTAGAATTAACCGTTTGCTTCGTACCGATAAGCCCAATGGTTTTGCTAGGAAAACTTTCTCGTACGTAATCTACCACAGGGTCAATTACATTAAAAACTTTGGCTTTACTTCCCACATATTCACGTACCAGCTCATAAGCCGCGGCCGAAGCAGAATTACAGGCAATTAATATTAACTTACAACCCGCTTTTAAAAGTACATCCACTATTTTGATAGAATAAGCCTGAATAGCTGCGGTAGATTTATCACCATAAGGCAAATGAGCGGTATCACCAAAATAAATCATACTTTCTTGTGGTAACAGCGATTTTACTGCATGTGCTACAGTAAGTCCACCAATGCCACTGTCAAATATTCCAATGGGGCTTTCTGCAAGTCTTGACATATGTAATTAAATATTTGTGCCAAAGCTATTTTATTTTTATGAATTAAATAAACTTTGTTCGTGGAAGCTAATTAATGTAAGGCACACTAAAAAATAAAGGCCTGTAGAAATAACAGGCCTTTAATGCAAGCAAAGAGGTTAAACATTGATTTAGTTTGTTTAAAGTTAAGCCTAATTATTAAAAATGCAAAACAATTAACCATTTTTATGGTAATAATTCAAAATTTATAACTTTAGCTTTACCTACAAAATTTTTAATCTTTGTTAAATCTATTTTAAATAATCATCCATTTTTCAAATTTGAATTACATTGAAGAAAGAAAAAATATTATTCATAGTTAACCCCATAACAGGAAAAAAGCAATTAAAACAATTTCCTAAATTTTTAGCCAGATATTTAGATAATAGTATTGACTACGAAATTTCCACAAGTGAAATGAAAGGACATGCTAAAAAAATAGCTGCTGAAGCCAGAGATAAAAACATGTATAAAACAATAGTTGCTGTGGGTGGTGATGGCACGGTAAATGAAGTGGGCTGTCAACTTATAAATAGCGATGTGAATCTGGGAATAATACCCAATGGTTCAGGCAACGGCTTAGCTCGTGAACTTGGCATACCGCTCAATATTGTAAAGGCTATTTGTTTGATAAATGGTGATAATACAAAAAAAATTGATGCCGGTAAAGTAAACGATCACCCCTTTTTTTGTACTGCTGGAGTGGGTTTTGATGCACATATAGGTAAGCTATTTGCTCAGAGTAAAACAAGGGGATTTCTCACGTATATCCAAAAAGTAATAGGCACTTATTGGAAATATGCTCCACATGAATATTCCATTTCAAATGGAAAAACAATAGCAGAAAAGCCAAAAGCATTTGCTATCACTTTGGCCAATGCTAAGCAATATGGAAATAATGCTTTTATAGCACCTGATGCCAGTATTAATGACGGTAAGCTTGACCTTTGCATTATTAAACCTTTTCCACGCTATAAAATGGTAGAATTAGGTGCCCGATTATTCATGGGCACCATCAGTCAATCTAATTTTTATATTAGTTGGAAGACCGAAAAGGTAAAAATAGAAAATGCACAAGCAGATTGTTTTCACTTAGACGGTGAGCATTTTCCATTAAAAAATGGTAAGCTTGAAATTGAAATTATATCAAAAGCTTTGAATGTGGTCGTGCCTTAAACAGCAAAACTTTCGCCACAACCACAGGTACGTGAAGCATTAGGATTTACAAATTGAAAACCTTTACCATTTAGACCATCGGAAAAATCAAGCGTAGTACCTAATAGGTATAACATGCTTTTTTTATCCACTAATACCTTTATTCCTTTGTCTTCAAATACTTCATCTTCATCCTTTATCTGGGCATCAAATGATAAGTCATACATTAATCCTGAGCAACCACCTCCTTTTACTGAAACTCTCACGTGATGATTGTTAGTTTGCCCTTCTTGTTTTCTTATTGCTACTATTCTATTTTTAGCTGTGTCAGAAACGTTGATCATTTTCTTCTATTATTTTGAAATTTCTTAACGTAATTAAAATGAAATTGTTTTTTCAAGAACGAACCTTAAAATTAATTAAAAAACCTTGTTGGCTGCAAAAAAGTTTCCTCACTTTTGTAAAATAACTTAATTAAAGCATGGATTCCAAAAGAACAGAAATAAAAGATCTTGGCGAGTTTGGCCTAATCGATAGATTAACAAAGTCTTTTGTTAACACACAAGAAAGCACTCATAAAGGCATTGGAGATGATGCAGCAGTAATTGATTTGGGCAAAAAATTTCTGGTTGTTACTTCAGACTTGCTCACCGAAGGAATTCATTTCGACCTTACTTATATGCCTCTGAAACATCTTGGATATAAGTCGATTGTAGTTAATGTTTCTGATGTAGCAGCTATGAATGCACAGCCTACACAAGTAATCGTAAGTATTGGCATTAGCAACCGGTTTTCTGTTGAAGCGGTGGAAGAATTGTATAGTGGCATTGCAGCTGCCTGTGAGCATTACAATGTGGATTTAGTAGGCGGAGACACAACATCTTCTGCATCCGGACTCATAATTTCAGTGACTGCTTTAGGAGAAGTAGATAAAAAACAAATAGCTTATCGTGGTGGGGCAAAAGAAAATGATGTAGTATGTGTAACGGGTGATTTGGGTGCAGCTTATATTGGTTTACAGATACTTAAAAGGGAAAAGGCGGAGTTTTTATCCAATCCGGATATGCAACCAAAATTGCATAAATACGAATATATTGTGCAGCGACAATTAAAACCTGATGCGCGCACTGATATCATGTATGAATTGAAGGAACTTAAATTGGTGCCAACAGCAATGATTGATATCTCCGATGGATTAGCTAGTGAACTTTTTCATATTTGTAAAAGCTCAAAAGCAGGGGTAAACATTTTTGAAGATAAATTACCGTTAGACAGGCGCGCACAAGAAGCAGCAGTAGAGTTTAACATAGATCCGGTTACATGCATGCTCAATGGTGGGGAAGACTATGAATTGCTATTTACCATTGCCCAGGATGATTTTAAAAAAATCGAGAATCATCCTGATATTCATTTCATAGGGTATGTTACCGATGAATCTAAAGGATTAAACTTGGTAACTAAGCAAGAAAACGTGGTTCCATTGCAAGCTCAGGGCTGGGAGCATTTTTAAAATGAATATAAACATTTTTTATTAATTTTCAAGGAATTTAAACGACCCCATTTATTTCAAAAGCAGATTAATCATTTGTTTATCAATCAATTTTCCCTTATTTTTATCATTCAACCTATTGATTTTCAAAACCCATAAGAATTATGAATAGAAGAAATTTTTTACAAACTACTGCATTAGGCACTGCTGCCACTTTATCTCCTTTTCACCTATTGGCAAAAGAAAATAAATTAAAGATAGGCGTAATCGGCACCGGCTGGTACGGAATGGTATTGGTGAAAGCAGGTTTAAAATCTGGTATAATGGATGTAGCCGCGATAGCTGATGTAGACGAAAACCATTTGACCGAAAGTGCTGAAGAAACAGCCAAACTGCAAGGCAAAAAGCCAAAAACCTATAAACATTATCAAGATTTACTTCAGCAAAAAGACCTGGATGCCATTTTCATTGCAACCCCGCCTCATTGGCACGCATTACAATTTATTGCTGCTTGCGAAGCTGGTTTGCCAGTGTATTGCGAAAAGCCGTTATCTTATGACGTGAAAGAGGGGCAAGCAATGATGGCAGCAGCCGCTAAAGCTGGAAACATTGTGCAAATTGGTTTTCAACGGAGGCAAAGCGATGCATTTAAAGCGGTGCGGGATTACATTATTGAAGGCAACGCGGGAAAAATAAGACAGGTAGAGGCACAGATACACTATACAGCAAAAATTGGTGATACTACAGTACAAGAGCCTCCAGCTTCTCTAGACTGGGAGCTATGGTGTGGCCCGGCACCAAAATTACCTTATAGGCCTAGTATTGGTCACTTAAGTTGGCGTCTCGAAAAAGAATACGGTCATGGCCATTTGGTAGATTGGGGCATACATCATATCGATACTACCCGAATGATATTAGGATTAGGTTTACCAGAAAACCTTTCCGCTTTTGGAGGAATCTATAAATTAAAGGATCAAATTACTACTCCGGATGCATTAACAGCCAATTTTGATTTTGAAAAAGCTCCTGTTACCTGGAATCATCGCTTATGGGGGCCATCCGAAATCAATCCCGCCTATAAAAACAGTATTGTATTTTATGGAGATGATGCTACAATAATAGCCAGTGACCATAAAATGATAATCAAGCCCAATGAGAAAGATGCTGAAGAAGAGGTGCAGAATATAAGAACCAATGATATGCAGGAACGTCATGTTGCAGAATTTTTAAAAGCAGTGCAAAATCAAGATGCCAGTATGATTAGTTGCCCTATAAAAGAAGGATATAACTCTACAGCAAGCGTACAACTAGCAATGATTGCCTATGAAGGAAATGAAAAGATAAACTATGAAAACGGTGAATTAACGGCCAGCAATGAAGCAAAAGATCTTTTGAAACGTAAGTATAGAGGAGATTATAAGCACCCCAAACAATAATTTTATTGGGTCAATACTTTTTTTAAATCGAAATATTTGGTAATCAGGACATCAATTATGCCTTTTCGTTGGGAACCATATGATTACCCATGTATTGAACATTCACAAATTAATACAAATTGCGATGTAATTTTTATTTGTACTTTTTCAATATTCTTTTTGGTATTGACCAATATTTTTATAAAATTTGTACAAAATAATTTAGCTTTTTTACAATCCAATTGACTATTTTATTGAAGAATGGAAGATTATAACAAAATAATTGAATCTTTATCAGTAAGATTCATTAAGGCCAAAAATATTAGAATATTGCAACCACTTACCATCACCAACTATTATGATGTTGAAAATATGGTAATTTACGTGCATAAGGGTGAAATAAAGTATGGCAAAGACAAAGAAGTGGTTCGTGAAGGAGAAATCTTATTTGTTCCTGGCGGAAAAATGTTGTCGGTTACCTACGGAAGTGGATTTCCTATTAGCCTGAGCAATGATGACTTTATAAGCAAGCGTGATAATTTTTTCTCAAGTTTTTCATTCGAGGAGTTAGACAATGTTGAAGAAGAGTGCTTTAGCTATTTTAACTTAGATGCCAAAGTTTTTGATTCGGTTAATTTTTTTGCTTCACTGGATATACCACCTTTTGTGGTTAGGGATAACCAAACTGTAAAGAGCCTGTTTTTTTCCATTCTTAAGGAACATCGATCAATGGTACCTGGCAGTAAAAGGATAATGAAATTACAAGTAGATCAATTGCTGGTAGAGGTTATAAGACATATATTGAACAAACAACTTTTTGTTGAACAATTGGCCACCAATAGCACCTACTTTAAAGATCCGAGATTAATAGACATTTTTGCCTTTATAAAAGAAAATCTGGAAAGTGATTTATCCAATAAGGTGCTTGCCAATGTAGCCAACGTATCAGAAGACTATGTAGGTCAATATTTTAAAATGCTTACCGGCATTAATCCACAAGACTATATTGAGTATCAACGTATGGAAACCGCGGTAAACCTGCTAAGAACTTCTAAGAAAAGTATCAGGGAAATAGGTAAAGATGTAGGTTATAAGGACACGGCTTATTTCTGCCGCCGCTTCAAAATGATGTTTGGCATTCCTGCCGGTAAGATGCGTAGAAGAGAATCGTTAATTAATATTTGATTTAGCATAAAAACCACTATCAATGGCTGGAATACACTAATCCCAGCATGATACCGCCATTCTTATACATATCGCCGGTATCATAGCCGATGGCAAGTGTGCCACTTAGGTTTTCTTGCAGTAGGTATCTGGTCTCCAGGAATAAATGATTTTGCCCAAGCCCTTCTTCAAAATAATAATCGTAGTCGCTAAAAGGCTTGGCACTTTCCCATTGATATACTCCTTTGTTGAGCCCCTGGTAGGTACCAAAATTATCCACATGTGTGTAAAGAAAACGATAGGCCAGTTTGGAAGTAATTTCTCCTTTAACACCCATGTGGTGGGCCATCATGCGGGTGTTGACGAAGTAAAAATCGTATTGACCATTGAAATCCGGGTTAATGGCTTTTACCCTATCTTGTGTTAAAAACAGGCTATTACCCATGGCTAATCCGTCATATGACCACCCTCTTTGATAAGTACCATTATTATAAAAATTATCACGACCACCATAATCAAAACCATGATTTTCTACTCGTTTTACATATTCCCAAAAATCTTCTTCAGAAATATTATCCGTTTCAATCCCGTAAGTAGCCAGCATCATAGAGTCGTAGTTACTGATGCCTTTTCCACCGACATACCAAATATCATTGATCACCGGATCAAAAGCGCCAGGGCCGCTTTGCCACATGGTGCTGATGTTTTCATAAGTAAATTCCTGGATCAATTTACTTTTTTTGCTTTTAATTACAATTCCTAAAATATGATCACGATTCCTTTCAAAAAATCCCCACATACCTGAACGATCGGTAACTGGTTTCTGATAGAAAGTTTGTATTTCCAATTGATCATCTATATTAAAGTTGAAACCAATGTCAAATAAAAGGGAGTGTGCTCCGGCAGCATTGGTATCCTCGCCAAAAAATCTTTCTCCTACCTTTTGTGATCCTTGCCCAAAGAAAGTCGCAAAATAATCCACAGGTATTTCTTCTCCATTAGGTCTGGTACCCCCAAAAAAAGCTGAATGGTTAATACCAACGTGAGGATTGATTAATAATTTGTTTGAGCGGAGATACAATGATTTTTCATGGAGTAGTACATTACTATTTCCCAAGGGACTTCGATTGTCATATAAAAACCCTTGATTGAGAAAGCCTTTTATTTGCACATAACCATTGGTAAGCGGCATATCGGCATAATCATAAAAGCCTAATCCAACCCTGGAAATTGGCCTGGCATTTCGGCTAAAAAAATAGGCTCCGCTACTAAGTTCTTGGCTATTATCCATGTACAGGAATTCCTCTTTCCCTATTTTCAATTGCAGAGGGCCATAGGAGAGATTTATATAAGCCTCGTGTAAATATGATTGATCGAAATTCACGTTGGCTATACCGGTTATTCCTGCCTGTAACTGCCAATTTTTTCCAAATTGATTTTCGTATTTTAATCTACCTAGCGCAATTAGATTATTTTGTTCGGGTGTGAACATGCCATTTTGGTTATGGATAAACCAATGGGGAGCATAATCTGGATTAGCACTCAAAAAAGAACGAAAACCTGCCTGATAGGTGATTGTAGAATCGGGTGAGGAGGCAAGGGT
>CAZQEZ010000016.1:0-45997 GCA_964592475.1 uncultured Roseivirgaceae bacterium | reverse complement strand
ACAGTAAAAGTCTAAAATATATAAAATTGAAATATTTTAAGAGTGAATCCTGTCAACTTGTAATTACCAATAAGGAAATTCCACAATAAATCATATAGAGCCATTTGTTTTTTGCTATAAAAAAATTACAAAATATAAAATCACAAAATTTTTTTTCGGTTACTGTAATATTTCTCAACGTCCGGACACTAAATCGATAGTTGATAAATAAAAAAATTTAAAAAAATGAAAAAAATCTATTTGATAATTTGTTTAGTTGCTTTGTGGCCGCTGCAAATGCAGGCGCAAGATTTAGACAATTCACTACTTTGGAAAATTAGCGGCAAAGACTTAACAGCTCCTTCTTACCTTTTTGGCACCATTCACATGATTTGCCCCGACGACTTAGTAGTTAAAGATTACTTCAAGTCAACTTTAGCCAAAACTGAGCAAGTGGTGTTTGAACTCGATATGGACGACCCCCAATTGATGACGCAGATGCAGCAATTTGGCATAAACGAAGGCATGAAAAACATTACCACTGAAATGACCGATGAAGAACAAAAAGTGGTGAATGACTTTTTACAAAAGAATTATGGGCTGAGTTTGCAGCAACTCGGTATTATGAAACCTTTTGCCTTAATGACCATGGTTCTACCAAAGTACCTTGACTGTAATCAACCCGCATCTTATGAACAATTATTTATTGAGGAAGCGCAAAAAAGCTCACTTGATATATTAGGCATTGAAACCGTAGAATTTCAAATGGGCATATTGGATGAAGCACCAATAAAACGACAAATAGAAATGCTGGTAGAATCAATCACAGATAGTACCAAAATGAAAGAGGAGTTTGACCAAATGGTGGCTTCCTATCAAAAACAGGACTTAAATACACTTTATCAGGTGAGTAAAGAAAATCCGCAATATGCCGAGTTTGAAGATGCTCTTATTAACGATAGAAATGAAAGCTGGGTAGCCCCTATGGAAGGTTTCATGCAGGATAAATCTACATTTTTCGCGGTGGGAGCCTTGCATCTAGCCGGTACTAAAGGAGTGATTAAGCTACTGAGAAATGCCGGATACCAAGTAGAGCCGGTGAAAAATTAAAAAATCAACTTTTTCTACCAACAGCAATTATATTTATATTTGCCAAAATTTGTTGGTTGTATGCTGGGAGAAGAAGTTTTGGATTCAATACAATATGCCATTGCACAATTTACCTTAATTGAAGCAATGGCTGTTTTTTTTGGTGTGCTTTACATCATATTGGCAGCGCGAGAAAATATATGGTGCTGGGCAGCAGCAACCATCAGTGTTGTGCTCTATATTTTTATTTGCCTTAAAGCTCAGCTTTATGCCGAAACAGGATTGCAGTTTTTTTATCTTTTAATGGCAGTATATGGCTATTTTCAATGGCGCAAAGGAGATAATAATAAAGATGAACTACCTATTTCTACCTGGCCATGGATCAATCATCTGATCATTATTATTGGAGGTTCAATCCTGGTTTTTAGTCTTGGATTATTTTTACAAAATTACACTAATGCCTTACTACCCTATCTCGACTCATTCACTACAATTTTCAGCATGATTAATACTTATTTAGTTACCCGAAAAAAAATTGAAAATTGGCTTTACTGGATCGTGATTGATGGAGCGGCAGTTTACTTGTACATTCAGCGGGATTTGTACCTTACGGCGATTCTTTTCCTTGCTTACACGATTATAGTCATTTTTGGCTATTTTCAATGGTTGAAATTTTACCGCCGGCAGCCATGAAAAAGAAAATAGCTATAGTGGGGCCTGAGTCTACCGGCAAGAGCACTCTTTCGCAAGCTTTGGCCCAGCAGTTTGGTGCCGGCTGGGTGCCAGAGTATGCGCGCCAGTATCTCAACGAACTAGGTAGAGAATATCATAAAGATGACCTGCTGAGCATAGCCAAAGGCCAACTGGCAATGGAAGATGAGGCTTGTAAAAAGCACGACCTCGTTTTTTGTGATACTAATCTGCTGGTTATAAAAATATGGAGCGATTACAAATATGGTGAATGTGATGCATGGATAACCCAAAAAATACAAGAAAGAAAATATGATCTTCATCTACTCACCTTTATCGATTTGCCCTGGCAAGACGATGCGCAAAGAGAGCACCCTCATGCCAGGGAAGAGCTTTTCCGGATTTATGAAAATGAACTTAAAAAATTAAACATTGAATATTTTATTGTAAAAGGTAAAAATGACGAGCGACAAATAAATGCGATAGCGAAAGTGAGAGAAAGGTTCAAGATTTAGAATATAAACAACGCTACGGGAGAAACAATGTCATTCTTTCCCATTTGAAAGGGGGAAGCCATTTAATCTATGGTTATCTTTATATTTATTAAAAAAGAAAAATGAAAGATCGCTTTTTTACAATAAACAAACCTTCGCAAGGTATTTACAAAGAAAAAGGTTCTAAGTTTATCGCATATGCTTACCCTGTTAATAATGACGATGAAGTAAAAGAAAATCTTGATGCCTTAAAAAAGGAGCATTATAATGCCGTGCATCACTGCTATGCTTTTTCCATTGGTCATCCTCAAGCTTACCTCAGAGCCAATGATGATGGTGAGCCAAACCATTCTGCAGGTGACCCTGTCCTGCGCCAAATTCAGTCACTACAACTTACCAATGTGCTGGTAGTGGTAGTTAGATATTTTGGTGGTACAAAGCTGGGTATAAGCGGATTGGTACGAGCCTACAAAACTGCTGCTGCCGAAGCACTGGCAAATGCCATAGTAATGGAAAAGTACCTGACCAAAACTGTTCACTTCACGTATGATTATGATCAAACCAATGATGCAATGAAAATAGTTTCGAATTTTGATGCACAAATTGTATCACAGGATTTTAAAGCAGATTGCCAAATGAAAGTGACCATTCAGGTTTCACTGCACGATTCTTTTATAAAGGCCTTGCAACAATTAAACTTGAAAAATATAACCACATCTTAATTGAAATTATCAATACGTAACATAGATTTTTCAATGTAATAATTATTCAGAAAATCTATTTATCGAGCTGATTATTAATTGATGCCTCGCCGTATTTATCAGATTTTATATAAAAAGTCACTTAAAATAATTTTGCGGATGATTACTTAATTACTTGACTTTCATAAGCATATGAAATAGCAAATGAAATATTTCACTTGCTTCTTTTTATTTCTCTAAAATTTTAGTACTTTGTAATAAAATTGCGCTTATTCACTAACATTTATTTGTAGAAGCAGAAATCACATCCTATATGAAACCGCAAATTATACTATATTTATTTCTAATAAGTAACATTGCATTTGGTCAATTTAATGACAATTTTGACGATGGAGATTTTACTAACAGCCCCAGCTGGCAAGGCAGTATTAACAGCTGGACTGTCAATGCCGGTGTGCTGCAACTGGATACTACTGAGGCAGGTTTTGCCTATTTGAGTACTCCTAGCCAAGCTATCAATGATGCGAATTGGGAGTTTTGGGTCAACCTTGATTTCAATCCCTCGGGTAGCAACCTGGCCAAGGTTTTTATAGTAGCAAGCCAGCCCCTTCTTAATGGAAGTCTAAATGGCTATTATGTACAAATTGGAGGTACTAATGACGAAATCAGCCTATATTACCAGGATGGCAATACTGCTACTAAAATAATAGATGGAGCTGACGACAGGGTAGACCTGAGCCCGGTAACCTTAAAGATAAAAGTAACCCGCGATGCCACCGGTAATTGGGAGCTTTTCAGTGACATTAACAACACCGGCACCTACACCAGTGAAGGAACTACTTTTAACGACAACCTGATTCAATCAAAATATTTTGGCCTGCTGGCAGAATTTACAAGCACCAGGGCTGATAAATTCTTTTTTGATGACATCTCTGTAAGTGGTACGCCTTATGTAGATTCTGATCCTCCAGTGCTTACAGCAGTAAATGTTGTCTCTGCCAATCAGCTTTCATTGATATTTTCAGAGCCTTTGCTTAATACCAGCACTGGTGACGTGAATAATTATTTGATTGACAATGGTATTGGTAATCCTTTAACGGCCAGTTTTGATCCATTAGCCGCCAATTCAGTCGATTTACAATTTGCAACTTCCTTTCAAGATGCTCAATTCTACAATATTACAGTGGAAAACGTAGCCGATGTAGCCGGCAACATAATTACGCCCGTTTCAAAACAGTTTTTCTATTTTGAAAACAAAGATGCCCAACCTTTGCAAGTTGTCATCAATGAGCTACACCCTGATCCATCGCCCGCGGTTGGGCTACCCGAAGTAGAGTTTATTGAATTATACAACAGTTCTTCTCTGGCTTTTAATTTAAAAGACTGGTCCATCAGCGATAATGCTACTATCGGCTCCCTTGACTCCACAATTCTGTTGGCCGGTGAATACCTCATTTTAGTGCCAGGAGGAAATGCTTCTGCATTCTCAACTTATGGCGATGTATTGGAAATATCTAAATGGCCTTCTCTCAACAATAGTGGAGACATTATTTACCTGAAAGACAACAACGATGTAATAATTGATTCAGCTTTTTACAACCTCGACACCTATCAGGACGACACGAAAAAAAACGGTGGCTGGAGTCTGGAAAAGAGATTTCCAACGCTTACTTGTACCTCAGTAAATAACTGGCTGGCCAGCGAGGCTACTGCCGGGGGTACTCCTGGTAGCATCAATTCGGTATTCACCACCACTCCTGATACGAATAATCCTTTGCTTGAGCAGGCATTGATTATTACCAGCACCCAATTGAAAATTACTTTTAGCGAAGCCATGAATGAGTCCTCCCTGATTGCTGCTACCTATAATTTAGAACCACCCAATACTGTACAAGCAATTACGGTAGCTGATGATGCTCTCTCGGTGGAGGTGACTTTTGATCAACCACTGGTCGCCGGCGAAAACTACCAATTGACAATTGAAAACGCAACAGATTGCATTGGTAATCTATTGGAAGAAAATGTAATTGATTTTGCCTACGACGTAGAAGCACCACAACTGCAGGAGATCATTTTTACCAGTACCACAGAAATGGATCTTACTTTTGATGAGGCACTGCTGGCAGACTCTGCCAATAATGTTCTTAATTATCTTTTGAATGATGCAATCAGACCGGGAACCGCCAATCTCATTAGCCCCCAGCAGGTAGCTTTATCTTTCAACGACCCCTACAATCTGGCTTCCGAGCAAAAGCTATCTATAAATAACCTGGCCGATCTTAATGGCAATATTATAAATCCAGCTGAAGACAAAACCTTCACTTTTGCCAATCAGATAGACACCGTAACTGTACTGGGTGAAAATCAAATTACTATAAAGTTTTCAGCCATTCCGGAAAAAACAAGCGCCGAAAATCTAGCCAATTATCAGCTCGACCAATCAGCAAACCCAGTCGCCATTTTTTCTGACGATGAAGATGAAAGAACTTATAATTTAGTTTTTGCTAATAATTTTGAAAATAACACGGCATACCAGCTTTATGTAAAAGATATTTACATGGACAGTGGTGAAAGAATAGCTACCCCGGCCTATAGCTTTTTATATGATGATGAAGCTCCTTCCATAACCAACATCAGGGTAGTTAATGGTACGCATATTTTTGTAGAATTTAATGAACCACTTGATCCGGTCACCGCGGCTGTCTTGATCAACTATGAGGTAAACAAATCCATCGGTTTTCCTGAATCTTTAATCATTGAAAATGATTCGGCAGTTTCACTTTTTTTCAATAATAGCTTTGTGCAAAATGAACTATATACGCTCGAGATCAACAACGTGAAAGATATTTATGGCAATACAATGTTAAATGAAAAGGAGCAGTTTGTTTACGATCCTGAAGCGCCAATGGTTGAAAATGTACAATTAATTTACCCCAATCAAATGCTTCTTACCTTTTCAGAAGACCTACAGCCAGGTCCTGCACAGAATAACACCAATTATTTACTTAACAATGTTTCCATTCCGGGTGCTGTAATTTCTTTAATGCCTTACAATGCTAGCGTGATACAAATTTTGTTTGAATCTTTGCAAGATGATTTTACTTACACCTTGAATATAAAAAACCTTGCCGATGCAAATGGCAATGTAATTCCACAGAATATCAACATTGATTTTAATACCTTTAAGCCTACCGTTGGTTCATTAGAAGTATTGGCAGATTCCATCATTCAGTTAAAATTTAGCGAACCAGTTGAAGCTACTTCCGCCAACGCTGCAGAAAACTACCTTGTCAATCAATCTCTGCAACCAGTCATTATTGATCATACCAATGCTGCTGTTAAGCTCACCTTCGACCAGCATTTTACCGAGGGAGAGACTCAGCAAATTGAAATCAGCAACATTAATGACCTTACTGGCAATGTTCTCGAGGAAACCACGCTGGATTTCGTATACAAAACTTTAGTGGAATCTATTACTTTTGAAAATGCAAATACCCTAGCCGTAACTTTTAATTTACCGATGGATGCCTCCTTACTTTTGGAAACCGACTTTGCCATAGCAGGAGTAGGCAATCCATTTTTGCTACTGCCGGTAAATAATGATGACCAAACCATTAAGCTGGTGTTTAATACTGCATTGCAGGATGGTGTTTCTTATCAGCTATTGATAAATACTTTAAAAGCTGAATACAACCGCACCATTCCTGCTTCCGTTCACCCTATATTTTATGATATCACCCCGCCGGAAATCACCAGTTTAACAATGAAAATACCTAAACAATTGAATTTGACTTTTTCAGAAAATGTAAGTAACCAAAGTGACGATGAACAATTTTACCGGGTGGCAGGGTTAGGTACTCCAATAGATGTGGATATTGATGAAAATACTGCAATCCTTACTTTTGCTAATGATTTTGAAGATCAGCAAAGTTATATCCTGGAGATCAACGGAGTTACTGATTTGGCAGGCAATCAATTGATCAATTATAATTATCCATTTACTTATGTAATGCCTCAAACCGCCCAATTCAATCAAATCATTATTACCGAAATAATGGCCAATCCATCACCACAGGTGGCTTTGCCTGAGGCTGAATACATTGAAATTTTCAACCGTTCTGATATCGAGCTGCCAATAAACGGCCTGACAATAACCGATGGTAGCCGCGATGGTAAATTGGAGGATGCAATGCTATCCGCAGGAAGTTACGCGATTCTTTGTGCTAATAGCAACATGGCACAATTTGAACCGTACGGCCAGGTAATTGGCGTAACCAGTATGCCCGGCTTGAACAACGATGGGGAAACTTTGCTCTTGAAAGATGTCAATGAAAAAATAATTTTTAGCCTAAGCTATGACCAAAGCTGGTATAAAGACGCAGCCAAAGCTAATGGCGGGTACTCGTTGGAAATGATTGACAATGATAACCCCTGCAGCGGACGGCACAACTGGACTGCTACAGTAAACAGCAATGGTGGTACGCCAGCGGAGGCAAATTCAGTAGCACAGCCTAACCCTGACAATCTAGGGCCACAATTGACGTTGGCTGTTGCACTAGATGCCAACACGGTACTGCTTACCTTTAGCGAAAAGTTGGATTACAGCCGTTACCAGCAATTGCAAATTGAATTGGAACCGCAAATCAGTATTGAGACTAAAAGCATAAATCCGGAATTGAACCAGGTGACAGTAACTTTACAGCAGCCATTACAGCCACGACAAGGGTATCAGCTTACAGTGGTATCTGCCTGGGATTGCTTGGGCAATGCAATTGATGACGAGCAAAATATCGCAGTGATCACTTTACCTGAAGCTGCAGAAGCTAATGAGGTAGTGATCAACGAAATATTATTCAATGCCCGTAGTGGTGGTGTTGAGTTTGTAGAATTGTACAATACCACAGAAAAAAATATTTTGCTTGAAAACCTGGCTTTGCAATCCAGTACTAGTTTCAATAACCTTCAGCTGCCATACGTGATCATTCCACCATTCGAATTTATAGTACTTACTGAAAACGCTGATGTCTTGAAAGCCGATTACCCATCGGCGCCATTAGCAAAGGTGGTAAATACAGATAATATGCCTGCATTAAACAATGATGAAAGCAGCCTGAGCCTATTCATGAATAATATCTTGCTTGACTCAGTATACTACAATAGCAGTTTTCACTTTGCATTACTAAATGACGAAAAAGGCGTGTCGCTAGAGCGAATCTACAGCGATCAACCGGCACTGGATGAAAATAATTGGCAATCAGCAGTGGCGCAAGTTGGATTTGCTACTCCCGGAGCAGTGAATTCCCAAGCAAGACCAGAGGTAGTACAAGCTGGCTCTTTAACAGCAGAACCATCTACTTTTGCCCCTGGTGATCCGGGAGGGCGGAGTTTTACAAGCATAAATTATCAATTTGAAAAACCCGGCAATTTAGCCACCGTAAATATTCATGATGTCAGTGGCAGGGTAGTAAGAAGCTTGATTGCAAATGAGACTTTAGCTAACAATGGATCATTTATTTGGGATGGCATAAACGATCAGGGCCAACAGGTAAGAATTGGTGCTTATTTAATAGTAATGGAAGTCTATAACCTTGATGGTGAATTAAAGATTTATAAAGAAAGAGTGGCCGTAGGAAGAAACTTTTAATAATAGTTTTACCCTAAAGCAATAAAGTAGTTTAATAAATAAAAACCAGGAACTTTTATGTAAATTTACATGTAATATTTAGTATAATAAACCAAGAAAAACATTGCCAATGAAGTGCCTGATAAACTCAATTATGAACACTCACCTGAATAGTGAAAGTAAGGTAGAGGCTGTAAAACGTTATTTAAAAAGAAAATACAACATTACCATGAGTAATGAAGCAGTGAAAGAAAGAATTAAAATGATCGAAATGAATTATGAATTGAAGTAAGAATTTTCAGCAATAGCTTCAATTTTCAGCTTTTGGTGTTTGCTAATTATTAAATAAATAGTTGAATTTTAACACCTGAATCTTTTAATTTTTATAAGGTGCAAAAATTTAGTCAATTACCTAAGCACAACTTTAAAAAATATTGTTTAATAAACTTCAGGAAGTTTACAATTATTCAAAATTTCATCTACCTCTTTAGCAGAAATAACCATTGTGCTATCGGCAAAGCGATTATAAATAAAAGTAGAAATTTCTGCTATTTCCAAATTAGTTAACGACAGATTATTAGGCATTAATTGATCATATTGCTCACCGTTCACTATTATAGGTCCTTTCTGGCCATTTTTGATGATACACACGGCTCGTGCAACATCTTCCTTCATATAATCCGCGTTCTTTAATGGCGGATACAATCCTTTGAAGCCGGCACCATCTTCCATATGACAATTGGAGCAATATTGTAGATACAATTGCTTACCCACTGTCATCATTTGTCTCAGCTCTATCCGCGTTTCTCTGTCCATACCATTATCTTCTTTATTTCCAGTACAAGAAAGAAAAGCCAATATACTAATTAATCCAAATATTAAACTAAGCCGCAATTTTATTCCTGGTTATTTGAATAGGATGCCAATAATATATCCATGTCCTGCATCAGTCTGTCAACGTCTTCACGAACTGTACCGTCATAAAACCCTCTTATTCGTCTGTCTTTATCTACCAAAATAAAGGCACCGCTATGAATGTAGCCACCAGGCTCATTTTCATCTTCCTGAGCAGTAACCATATAGCTTTTCTCCCCTAAACTATAAATATCCTCTTTTTTACCGGTAACAAAATGCCATTTTTCTGTTTTAACTCCTAATTTATCAGCAAAGTCTTTCAATATTTTTACTGAATCATAAACCGGATCAATAGAATGTGACAGCAAAACAACTTCGGGGTTATTCTCATATTTATCATAAATGCGCATCATTTGATTTTTCATCAACGGACAAATAGTGGGACAGGTAGTAAAGAAAAAATCGGTTACATAAATTTTATCTTCAACTGTTTTTTCGGTTACCCAGGCGCTATCCTGATCAACAAATTTAAAAGCTGGTATTGTATGATAAACCGTGTCAATTACTGATTTACCATCTACTTGTTTTTCCTGTATTTCTCTTGACCCCAATATTGGTAAACTCTTCTCCTGACCGCCGCCTGTACAACTGCTTATTGCTATTGCAAGTGCTAATAATATAAAAATTCTCTTCATAATTAATCAATAATAATTTGTTACTGTATAATTCACAAGATGATCAAAAAGTTTCTCATCATCTTGCATATTTAAAACTCAACACATTCACCTCTTCACCCACTGTTACGCTTTCGCCATGTTGACATAGTAAATTTTGGCCAAACATAACTTTTTTACCTTGTGTTCTATAAGCAGCAAGTGTTTTCAATGGCTCCTTTCCAGGTATTGCTGTTTCTAGGTCAATTGTAGTTACGGTACATCGTGAACATGGCTTTACTACTTCAAAACGACTTTTGCCAATATTAATTATATGCCAATGATCCTCGGAAAATGGTGAAGATCCCTGTACTACCAGATTAGGCCTAAACCTTGCCATTGGTACTGGTGTTGACAATCTATTATTAAGATCGTTTAATGATCCTTCTCCTATTAACATAAAAGGAAACCCATCAGCAAATCCTACAATCTCCTCATTTTTTGCATATCGGGTATTTACCAATCTTTGGCTGGCTGACGGTAGATAAACTAATCGACAGTTAGTTTGCAAAGCACTGGTAAACCATTGATCATACTCACTTGAAAGTCTCCAAGCATCCACATTATCATCCCATATGGATACTTTTATCATTTCTTCATGTGTAGTAGGATCTAATGGAATATTTAAATTTTCAACCGGAATTTGATTACTACTGATTACAAGATTATTGTATGTTAGAGCCGTTTTGAGCAATGCCATTTTAGGAAATGATCTTTGACTTAAAAATTTATTATCCTTGTCAATTAACATCCATTTTCGATCGTATTGCAACCCGTAAGAATCTATTTTAGCACTTTTTACACTTACACCCGTCAGCGATTTAACAGGGTAGATATTTATTTCGGATAAATTCATGATTAATTACCATAGACATAATTATGCAGATACTGATAAGGCGCTTGCAAATGACCATCTTTAGTAATAGTAGCTTTGGTGATCATGGGAGCTTCATCTTCAGCAATAATTGCCGGAATAATTTTTTCTAACATTATTTGCCCAAAATCTTCTGATGAATCTCTTGGTAATTCGGAAGGTAAATTATCGATGGCCATCACTGACACATTTTCAATGCTGCTGAAAGGTGGTTCAACTTTATTTTTGCGCGGATTAAAATCATATACCGGTTCATCTAAACTGCTTGCTTTTTTAGTAGATGGTATTGATCCTTCGATGTCACAAGTAATATCAGCCACAACCTTAATCCTGAACTCCGGTTGTATCATGTCTTTTAATGTAAATAGTACAGGTGCTCGGGGATCCCAATAAATTCCTGAAATTAATATATCTAATTTCGAGTTGAACCGATCAAAAGTTGAAACGTACTGGTCAGGAAATTTGAAAAAATGGTTTAAATCAAAATCTTTATTCTCTTTATGCTGATAAAGATCCTCCGTTGCTAGTTGACAATAAACGGGTTCATCAAAATCTTTTTCCAGTATCTCTTGTGGATTTACCCGCCTTACCGTCATTTCATCAAGCACCTCTATGGCTCCATTGGCCACTCTACCACCTCCTGTCAAGGCTATTTTTATAGGTGGTAGTGCTACTTTGCTGTATTCTTGTTTTACCTCATTATACTCATAACAATCTTTTGCCCTCTTCAAATGAAATAGCCCGAATTTTTGCCCATAGGTATATATAGCGTTATAAGCTCCCACAATGCCAGCATATCGCCCAAATGCAATTATACGCTTCCCATATTCATCTTCTATCCGTTCATAATCTATTAACCTTATCTCCTTTTCGATTATTTGTTGGAGTAAATTGCGATTGTAAGGCTGCTCTTTTACAGTATGTGAAAAAAAACAATATGTTTTATTGGAAACTAATTCATCTATAGAAACCTCCTTTATGCCGAGAAGTAAATCACAATCAGAAACATCTTCCACTACATCAATACCGTTATCGGCATATTCTTGATCTTTATAAGATCTGATAGGACTGGTTTGACATACAATATCTATTCCGGGAAACTTTTCTTTTAATTTTGCAGCCTGATTTGGGGTAAGAGCTACTCTACTGTCATAGGGAATTTTTCCTTCTTTGAGTAAGCCAATTTTCATATTTTGCATAAATATTTAAACTTTTCAATAACAAATTAATTTAAAAATGCTATCTATGTTTTTAAAAATTAATAAAATATGATGCAATCATACTTTATCTTATTTCTACTTTGGATAGTGTTTTACTTTTTGCACTCTTTTTTGATAACAAAAAAGAGTAAAAATGCGATGCAAAAATTATTAAAAAGTAAGTATCGCTATTATCGACTAAGTTACAATATATTTTCCACAATTGCTTTCCTACTCATTATTGGGTATTCAGCCACTATACCCGTTGCCTATGCGTTTGATAAAAATGCGTTTACCAATTATACAGGACTATTTTTGGCTGTATTTGGAGTTATAATAGGGAAAAGAGGTTTCAAGCCATACAATACTCAAGAATTTTTGGGTATTCAACAGATTAAGCATCCAGGAAGCACTCACAATTTGGAGGGTAATGGTTTGAAAACTGAAGGTATGCTCTCTAAAGTTAGGCATCCCCTATACAGCGCTACTATTTTATTATTCCTGGGCTTTTGGCTTTTTTCTCCTAGCGTGGCAAACACCATCACCGTAGCTTCTGCACTACTGTATCTGGTTGTGGGTATTAAATTAGAAGAGAGAAAGTTAATTAAAGAATTTGGCCAGCAATATATCGAGTACAAAAAACGAGTACCAATGTTGATACCCAAAATTAGTATTAAGTAAATTTTATAGGCAGGCAATAAGAAATAAGTACTTTTGTGCTTGATCCTGATATATTTATATACTCAACTGTGAAAATGAAAACTATATTATTTGTTTGCACTGGCAACTATTATCGAAGTAGATTGGCCGAGCTGTATTTTAATCAATTGGCACAAAAGCATAAACTGCCATGGAAAGCTTTGTCAGTGGGTACTGAAGCTGATCAAGGTCATAACGAAGGCCCGATAAGTATTCATACTATAGAAGCTTGTGCAGAATTTAATATCCCACTGGCCAAGCCCTATCGATTCCCGGAACAAATTGCAAAGGGCCATTTAACAGAAGCAAGCACAATTATTTTACTTAATGAAGAAGAACATTTACCATACTTGCAAAGCAAATTCCCCGATCATATCAATAGTAATATTACCAGCTGGAAAATATTAGATATAGACTATGAAAAGCCTGAAACAGCCATTCAGGCATTGATGATAAAAGTTGATGACCTAGTAGAAACATTAAAGCTTGATGAGCAAAGATGAAATAAATAAAAAACTGGACTACTATCATTTAAAATTGAAAGCGGCCAATTATTGTGCTTATCAGGATAGGTCACCTATGGAGGTTTATAATAAATTGATGCAACAAGGAGCCAATGTTGATACTGCTAATGCTATTATTAATGAGCTGAAAAAAGAGAATTTTATTGATGAACAGCGCTTTGCAGAAGCGTATACCAGAGGAAAATTTAATAATAACAATTGGGGTAAGGTAAAAATCAGTTATGCATTGCAGCAAAAAGGAATAGCCCCGGATTTAATAGCAGATGCTTTATCCACTATAGACGATCAGGCCTATATTGAGACGATAAAAAAATTAGTAACGAAAAAAAATGATCAAATTAAATTATCAGACAATTGGATAAGAAAAAATAAAATAGCACAATATGTATCCAACAAAGGCTTTGAAGCTAACTTAGTACTACCTATTATAAACGAAACACTATAATCGAAATGTTAACCCTAAAGTAGCAAATCCGAAATTACCCCTGCCTCCTTCAAAAAATATTCCTGTTTTTTTATTTTTGAATAAGTATCTAAAACCTAGAACCGGGCCAAAAACAAAAACATTATTATTGACTGCAATATTATCACGGGCTCGTTGTAATTCGATGCCCGAAAGCAAACTAAGATAGAAATCTAAGTGCTCCTCATCAAAGTCAGTTTCAAAAACATCTACAAGGAGTGGCAAATAATGAAAAGACAGCCTACCACCTAAGGATATAAATTGAATGTTATAATTATAACCAACTGTTTGCCGCCAGCTGGCATAGCCAAGATAGGGCCCCACGCTAAAATAATCGGATAATGCAAATTCCAATGACGCAGTAGTAGGAATAATACCCAAAGCTCGTCCTCCTAACCCATATTCTCCAAAATAGCCAAAGCTAAAACCAGCACTGACATGTAAATCACCTTTATTAAAAGCCTTGATAATTGTATCTCTTTCTACGTTGATTTCATTCTGCTGAGCAAACCCTCTGAAGCTCAACATGATAAAAATAATAACTATTAAATTACACTTTTTCATATTTTCTCCTTATAAATACATTAGTAAAGTTATATATATTCTTTATGTTGTCCATATTTTTAATCTAATATATCATTCAATTCATCTAAAAATACCATGATATCATCTAAATGTACTGAGAATCAATGGTTACTTACTTGTCATTGCACGTATATAAATATGAATAATTTTATATAATATTGAATAATTTACAGAGTAGATAAATAATACTAAATATTAGTACCATGTTCATGATAAAACTAATTCGCGTCTTTCTTTGGCTTCTATTATGGAGTATTCCTTTTCAAGTATTTGGTCAACAAAAACCCGTGGTTTCCCAGTATATGTTCAATGGCCTCGTGTTGAACCCTGCCTACGCAGGTGTACATGACCACATGAATATTACCGCTGTTTATCGGGATCAATGGGTGAACTTAGAAGGTGCCCCAACCACCAAAACGCTGACTGCTCATACAAACTTGAAAGGTAAAAACATAGGTCTGGGAATGATAGTTTCCAATGATAGAATAGGTGTTCATAGCGATAATTCTATATATGCTGTTTATTCCTACAAAATTAAAACATCAGTTGGTACTTTAAGTATGGGTTTGCAGGGAGGATTTAATTACTTAAGCTCTAATTACTCCTTATTAGAATTAAAAGATGAAGCTGATCCTCTTCTTTCTAGTACGATAGGATCCATGAAACTGAATTTTGGAACTGGTATATATTTTTCTACTCCAACAAGCTATGTAGGTTTATCCATTCCATATATTGTAAAAAATAGAAATTTAAATAATCTTGATGTTGCTAATAATATTGAAGATAGTAGATATTATTATTTCACGGCAGGAAAAGTATTAGATCTTACTAACCGCGTAAAAGTAAAACCATCAGCACTACTTCGCATAGAAGAGGGTATGCCTATTGCCGGCGATATCAATTTAAATTTTTATCTGGATGACGTGATTAATATAGGTGCATCATGGCGATCAGGTGATAGTTTTGTGAGTTTGTTTGAATTAAAACTAAATGATTATTTTCGTTTTGGATATGCTTACGATTGGATTATCTCTGATCTAAGTCAATTCAGTAATGGTTCACATGAATTCATGGTAAACTATCGACTTAACTTATTTGCACCCAGAAAACATAAAATGTGTCCTGGCCCATTCTATTTCTAAAACGGGAACAGTATTCTCTCTAATGAAGGTCTACTCTTTGACCATAAAGATAATCTTCATGTTTTTTTTCAATTTGCTTGTGCTCTTTCATCATTTTTTTATGTCTGGCCAGGTATTCTTCAATTTGCGAGAACATATCCTGTATACGTCCTTTTACTTTTTCCGTTTCAACCCCTACCATCGACTTCATTTCATCAATTTTTTGTACAAGCATTTCATGTTCCTCAATAAATTGCTTATGCCTGCTTACTAATTGATCATGGTTTTTTTCAAGCATTTTGTGTTCTTTTTCTAAGGAATCGGCTGGCTGATATTCATCCACAAAAATTTTATGCTCTTCCTCCCATTCCTTTACTGAGGCTACCAAGCTGTCTTGAGCCTTCAAGTAAGATTGGTGGTTATTTATGGCAATTTCATATACTTCGGTTACGTCTTCCACCAATTCTTTTTCTGTTTTTGCATTGTCACACCCTATCACAAGCGATATTATAATTGCCAGTATGATAGCAAAAATGTAAGATGTATTATTTTTCATATTATATCCACTCATTTTATTTAATCCAGATTGTTTTTATGTTTAAAAATTCTTTAATTCCATCTACAGAAAGCTCACGCCCATAACCCGATTTTTTTACTCCACCAAAAGGTGTTTTTGGATGGGATGCCATCATGCCATTAATAATAACTGCCCCTGTATCAATTTGTCTGGCTATGTTTTTTGCTTTATCCAAATCATTACACCATAAAGCACCACCTAGTCCAAAAGGAGAATCATTGGCCAATTTTATTGCCTCATCCTCATTTTCGACCGTAAAAAGTGTGGCCACCGGCCCAAACAATTCCTGATTATAAGCTGGCATACCCGGGCTTACATTTCCTAAAACAGAAGGATGAAAAAATCTTCCCTCATCGTCTCCTGTCCCGGTTCCATGAAGCAAAGTAGCTCCTTTTTGAAGGGACTCATTTACCTGTTCAGTCAGTTCCTCTACCAGGTCTTTTCGTGCCATAGGTCCATAATCTACCTCTTGCTCTAAAGGATTGCCAGCCTTCAAAAGCTTCAATTTTTCAATATATATTTCTAAGAACTTATCAGCCACTTTTTTCTCAACAATAAATCGCTTGGCAGCAATACAACTTTGTCCCGTATTAAGCATTCTGCCTTTTACCGCGGTACTTGCGGCCTCCTCCAAATCTGCATTTTCCAGCACAATGTAAGGGTCACTACCCCCTAATTCCAATACTGTTTTCTTCAAGTTGCGACCTGATCTTTCAGCCACCTTACTACCTGCCACTTCACTACCGGTAAGCGTCGCAGCTTTTACTAATTGATGATCTATTACTTGATTAATTTTTGATGACGAAACCATTAATGTTTGAAAAACGCCAGCCGGAAACCCTGCATCTAAAAATATTTGTTGGATAGCCATAGCACATTGCGGTACATTGGAAGCATGCTTTAAGAGTCCTACATTTCCTGCCATTAAATTAGGTGCTGCAAACCTGAAAACTTGCCAAAAGGGAAAATTCCAGGGCATGATAGCTAATACAGTGCCCAATGGCTCATAAACACGCCATGCCTCACCGCTATCTACCGGCAAAGACTCATCGGACAGAAAATCGGAGGCATTGCTGGCATAATATTCACAAACCATTGCACATTTTTCAATTTCTGATGTAGCTTCTTTAATAGGTTTCCCCATCTCCAAGGTAATCAATTCAGCATATTCGCTTGTTTTATTACGTAGCACTGCAGCAGCCTCGAACATTAATTTTGATCTGTGTTCAAAAGATTGTGTTTTCCAATGGGTAAAGGACTGCTGAGCATTTTGAATTATTTGTTCTATTTGTTGATCAGAATGTTCTTCATATTCTTTAAGTAAGTCATCGTTATAGGGATTAATAGATTGAATAGGCATATTAAAAATATTCACTTACATTATAATTAGTACAAAATTTTATTTTTTCAACAGCTATTTGCTAAAAAAGTTCGATAACATCACATGGCCTTATCAAAAGAAGTTTGAAAAATCAAAAATTTATATGCTATTTTTGAATGCTATAATTAATTCAATCCACGATCGATGAAATTCTTAACACTAATCATACTATATTTATTAATTATTTTTCAATTGAAAGCTCAATCGGATAGTACCGAAATTGAAAAAGACAAAAAAGTAAAATTTGCTATTTATCCAGCGGCTAGTTATACTCCGGAAACTTCATTAAGTTTGGGCGCTGTTGCTTTTTTTGTTTTAAAAAATAACAAAGCCGAAAACACTGAAAACTATCGTCCTACTTCTTTTTCTCCTTACGTTGTTTACTCATTACGCAACCAGCTTGAAGCCAATATAGATTTTAATATGTTTCTTAAAAATGGTATGAATATAAACATTACCACCCGGTATTTTAATTTTCCTGATTATTTTTATGGAACTGGCAAAAGCACATTTGCAGAAGATGAAGAAACGTTTACTAATAATGCTATTTTTCTAGAGGGTTCAGTTTTAAAATCTTTAAATCAGGAGCTTTTTATTGGAGCAAACTTTGATATCAGACATGATGAATTAATAGATTTTGAAGAGAATGGCGTATTAATTAATTCTGATCTTACCGGAGTTAATGGCGGATTTATTACCGGTATAGGGCCTTCGGTAAGGCTAGACAGCCGCGATAATGTGCTTTATCCGAGTAAGGGAAACTATTTTGATATTTCAGCAATTTTTTATCCTGATTTTACTAGTGAGTATTCATTCTCTGTTTTAAGTTTCGATTTCAGAAAGTATATTAGCCTGGGCAATGAAAAGAATATTCTTGCTATGCAAGTTCTTAGCAGGTTTTCCGGTGGTGAAATTCCTTTTTACAAATTGCCCAAATTGGGGGGTAGCAGGAGATTGCGAGGCATAAGCCATGCCAATCGGTATATAGACAGAAATGTTTTTTATACTCAAGCTGAATACAGAAGAGAGCTATTTTGGCGATTCGGAGGTGTGGTATTTGCTGGATTTGGCGATGTGGCTAATGTGGTAAATGATTATAATGTAAGTGATATGAAAGTAATATTCGGGTTAGGAGGAAGGTTTAGAGCCTTAAAGGGTGAAAAATTAAATGCTCGCATCGATCTTGGGTTTACACTGGGAAATGAGAGTGGTATTTATTTCTTGGTCAGGGAATCATTTTAACTTTTACAATTAATAAACATAAAAACAATGGTTTACGTTAAATTAAAAAAAGTAGATATGAAAAAGATTTTGGTACCATTAGATTTTACTGATATTTCCGAATTTGGCTTACAATTAGCATCACATGTAGCCAACCATATTTCTGCGGAAATTACAATGTTGAATTATATTAATCCGCCTACCGAAGGTGGATTCTCCACGATGGGTGACATAACCACATCAGCAGAATTAGGTGAAAATAGTGCATTTACTGCTGCTTTGCGCAAAAAAAATAAAGAAAAAATGGAGCAGCTTGCCAGCAAATATGCCGCGAAAAGCAAAGCTCAATTTAACCCTGTAGTAGCCATTGGCAGGTTTCAAGATGGAATAGATAATTTTATTCATAAGAATAAGATTGATTTGGTAATAATGGGAACCAGTGGTGAAAGTACTTTTTCTGAAATATTTCTCGGCAACCATACTGAGCAGGTAATGCGAATATCCAACTGCCCGGTACTGAGTGTAAAACAGCCAATTGAAAGGTTTGAACCAGCAGATATGGTTTTAGCTACTGATTTACATACTGGAAATTCAAAAGAAGTAAAATATTTCATAGAATTTTCAAGTTGGTTTAATAGTAAAATGCACTTGGTACATATAGTAAAGGATGAAAAAAAGGTTGATGAAGAAACTAAAAATAAACTAGAAACCTATGCCAAAAATCATGGCTTTACCAATTATGAGTGTCATATTTTAGCTGGCAGCGACAAAGAGGATGCTATCAAAAAATTTGTGAAGGATAAAAAGATAGGAATGATCTCTGTAACTACAAGAGCAAAAGGAGGTTTAAATAATTTATTCTTTGGAAGCCTTTCAGAAGATCTGGTGAAGGAATTAGATATTCCGGTTTTGATACTCACGGTGAATATGTAAAACGAAAAGCGAAGTTTATCTTCGCTTTTTTATTAATATTCTTTTTTATCCTCCTTTTCAAGCCATTTAACAAATGCTTCTTTGGCTTGTGTTTGCATCATTTGCTGCATTGCAATTTTTCTTTTGTCAGGAGGCAAGCAAAATTCATCTAAAATAAATTTATCGATAAAGCCTGCTTTATTTGCATCATGATTGCTATTACCATAAAATACTTTTTCTATTCTTGCCCAATAAATTGCGCCCATGCACATAGGACATGGCTCGCAACTTGAATAAAGCTCACAGTTTTCAAGATGATAGGTATTCAAATTTTCACAAGCATCACGAATGGCTACTATTTCTGCATGAGCAGATGGGTCATTTAAAGATGTGACCTGGTTATAACCTTTACCAACAATTTTTCCCTCTTTTACAACTATAGCACCAAAAGGCCCACCCAGGCCTTTTTCCATTTTATTCATTGAGAGCCGGATGGCTTCATGCATAAATTCCTGCTGCTGATTGTTACTCATTTTTTATTTATACATTACAGCATTTATAGCTTCTACAGTTCTTTTAGCATTAGGCAATATTTCTTCTATAAGAGTAGGGGCATATGGTAAAGGCAAATCTCTACTATTAACCCTTTGTACTGGAGCGTCTAGGTAATCAAATGCATATTTCTGAATATGATAAGTTATTTCTGATGAAATAGCTGCTAAAGGCCAGGCCTCTTCAACCACAACCAACCTATTGGTTTTCTTAACTGATTCTACTACAGCTTTATAATCAATAGGTCTAACCGATCTTAAATCAATGATTTCAACAGACACACCCTCTTTACCTAAGGCATTAGCGGCTTCGTGTACTACTTTCATCATTTTACCAAATGAAACAACTGTAACGTCATTTCCTTCCTTAACTATTTCAGCAGCACCTATTGGTATCAAATACTCTTCTTCAGGTACCTGTCCTTTATCACCATACATCAGTTCAGACTCCATAAAAATCACTGGGTCGTTATCTCTGATAGAGGTTTTTAATAAGCCTTTTGCATCATAGGGGTTAGATGGAACCACAACTTTCAAGCCACTAGTATTGGCAAACCAATTTTCAAAGTTCTGACTGTGCTGAGAACTTAGCATACCCGCGTTTCCGGTTGGACCACGAAAGACTATAGGCACATTAAACTGGCCACCAGACATTGACATCATCTTTGCTGCACTATTGATCACTTGATCTATCGCGACTAAAGAAAAATTGAAAGTCATAAACTCAATGATAGGCCTTAAACCATTCATTGCGGCACCTACACCCAATCCGGCAAATCCAAGTTCCGTAATGGGCGTATCTATTACACGATCCTCTCCAAATTCATCCAGCATTCCCTGGCTTACTTTATAAGCACCATTATATTCTGCAACTTCTTCGCCCATTAAAAACACTTTTGCATCCCGACGCATTTCTTCTACTATTGCCTCATTTAACGCTTGCCTGAATTGTAATTCTCTCATTTATTTCTATACTTTAAATTAAAATGCAAAATTATCTATATACAAATCAATAAACAAAAAAGCTAGCCAATTGATTTGAAATCAAACAAAAAACCCTTTCGAATCTAATCGAAAGGGTTTTTATTATTTTTGTTTTATTAAAATTACATTAAAGCGTCTTTAAAAGCCTGAGTTTCAGCATAATCAGCAAATTCTAAATCATCTATTGCATAATCAGCTAAGTCAGGATCTAAGGCAACAGCTTTAGATAACATTTCTACAACTTGCTCTGCTTGATCCATTCCAGCAGCGGCAATAGCAGCTCCATAATAAGCTAAAGCATTATCATTGTTTGCCTCTATAGCTTCTTCGAATGATGTCATAGCATTTTGAGGATCCTCACTCAATAAATAAGCTAATCCCAGGTTAAACAGATTATCAGAAGAAGTTTCAGCATTAGTTAATGATTGAACTGCATCAGTATAAGAAGCTTGCTTAATTTGTACAACACCTTTTACACCACTTAAGCTTTTAACATTTTCGCTCATTGGGTTAAGCTCTTCCGCCTGAGTTACATATTCTAACGCTTCACCTAAGTTACCTTGCATTGCACTCACAATTGACATGTTGATGGCAGCAGCAGCATTCGGCTCCTGACGCATTGCTAATTCAAATTGTGTAGTCGCTTGATCAAGATAATCGTTAACCATAGTTTGGTCATTAGCCTGGAAAGCTTTTTCTAAGTAAACAGCTCCCAAGTTGGTATGTGCTACCCAGCTATCATTCTTTTCAACTAATGCTTTGTAAATACCCTCTTTTTCATCTAGAGTTGGTGTAAGAGTAGCACCATAAGCCATTTCCTCAGCAGATAGGCTATCAGCACTTACTTCATCTTCAGCAATTTGCTTAGAAAGAACAGAGATTTCAGCTTCAGACTTTTTGTCTTTTACTTTAAGAACTTCGGTGTGTGCTCTTCTCAAATCAGGATATACATCTCTAAAAACCGTACGATAGGTACTTAGTTGGTGCATGGCATCTTCTTTTTCTTCGAAAGACATACCGGCATTATCTACGATTTCATAATATTCTTGTTTTTCTTCTTCAGTGATTCCCTCGTAAACTTCTAATTTCTCACGGAACAAGCCCCAATCTTCTACTACTGGCTTCAGGATAAATTCAATTTCCATGGCAGTAGTGTCATAATCGTAACGATCCATCATGTTCCTGTAATAAGTTTCAATGGCTGAAGCTCTTTCTACAGCCAAATTCTCATTGATTCTTTCCGGACCTTCAGGTGAGTGAGTACCGGTAATAGAAACAGTACGAGTAACATTTTTATTAGCAATAAATGCTTCTAAAGAATCTCCTCTGTCACTTCTTACTTCGTTAGTTCTTAATTTTGAACTACCTTGTAAGAAATAAAAATCAAGTACAATAGGCTCAAGTTCTTCACCAGTGTTGTAACCATGAGGAGCATAAGCTGCGTAGTAAGAGTCTTTTACAAGCTTGGAAGTAGTAATTACTCCTCTGGCTACCGGCATTTCGTCAGTAGTTTCTTGCTTGTCACTATCAGGTTTTCGACCTATACCCTGCACTACCAACTGGCCACTTCTCATAGAAGGATTGTAAGCAAAAGAGAACTCTTCAGTTTTACGTGGTTGTTCTTCCTTGCTATATTGGGTAGCATCAAATTCTACATTGTCTAAGTCTTCTGATTGACCATCATATTGATAAGAAGGAGCTACCTCATAAATAAAATTCTTTCTTAACATTTTAGCTGGTAGAACTGCAGACATTTCAAAGGCTACAGTATCGGCATGAACTTCCAGAGGATCTGGCTCAACATTAAGTTGTTGCTGATCCGCCATCTTCATCATCTGCTTTAATGCACAGCCTGAAAAAGAAACTGTAGCAATAAGTGTAAATACAAAAATTAGTCGTCTCATTGGATTAATCGTTTTAATTTGGTTGAAATACTTATGCGAAATTATTGTTTATATATTTTTAAAGCAATTATTCTTATAAAAATTTTGTTTACTGATTATACAGTTTTAAACAAATATCATCATATATTTGTAAATGAATAAAAAAAAATGAAAAAATTACAGAATTTCTTTGAAAACCAATTATTTGGTGTCTGTACTAAGCTGGGAGAAAAACTAAAAATTCCAGTTTCCAGTATTAGACTATTTTTCATTTATTCTTCATTTTTGACTTTTGGATCGCCTGTTTTAATCTATATGTCTCTTGCTTTTTTGCTTAATTTTAGAAAGCATTTAAGGCGTAGAAATAATTCAGTTTGGTATTTTTAACAATTAAAAATACAACTCTCCAAAAGTTTTTTTCTTGTTCAAAAAATATTGTAGAACGATAGAGCCATTATAAATCTCTTTAATTCTAAATCCTTTTCTTGCACTTTTTGTTGTAATTTTTTTCATTTTATTTTTTTTATACATTCTCCAAAAATAAAAATGAGCTTTAATTATCATTATACTCACATTTCCTTTTCGGTAGAATAGTTCTTTCAATGCTGCAAAAGAATCTAATATTAAGCGCATTGGGTACTTCCACAAAAATTGGAAAAAATTTGAATTTTTATAGAGCATTGTAAGATTATTTCGAAAATTAAGGTAACTTTTTTTTGGGCTTCCTTGTGGCAGCGTGCCACCTCCCACGTGAAATACGGTTGATTCACCACAATAATATACGCGAAATCCAGCGGAATGAAGTAGCCAGCATAAATCAATCTCCTCCATATGTGCAAAGAAGTCATAATCAAAACCGCCAACCATATGAAACAAAGATGCACGGATAAAAAAGCAAGCCCCTGTAGCCCAAAAAATAGGCCTTGTGTCGTCGTACTGGCCATTATCTTTTTCTATATGATCAAATATTCTGCCACGGCAAAATGGGTATCCTAAGGCATCGACAAACCCGCCGGCTGCCCCTGCATATTCAAAGTATTGGGGGTGATGATATGAACGAATTTTAGGCTGACAAGCTGCTATTGAATCATCCTCGTCCATCAACTTTAAAACCGGGCCGATCCAGTTATCAGTAACCTGAATATCAGTGTTTACCAGTATGTAATATTCTGACTCTACTTGTTGTAAACCGATATTATAACCACCACTGAAACCATGATTTTCCTGCAGTTGAATAATTTTTACTTCTTTTTGACTATCTTTTAACCATTGAATTGAAGTATCTGTAGAAGCATTATCAATAACATACACACTATGTGGTCTACTTAACTCGATTAGTTCTGGCAAAAACTTTTGCATATAACCGAGTCCATTATAATTAAGAAGAACAACAGATGCTTTCTCCATTACATCAGGCCACTTAAGTCAAGACCGGGTATATTAGGCAATAATCCTTCAGTACTTTTTTTAAGCTCTTCTTTTGCTTTTATTTCTGCTTCACTTATGGCTTTATTTACTGCTGCCACTATTAAGTCCTGCATCATTTCCCGGTCATTGTCATTAATTATTTCTTTATCAATATCTAATTGAATTAATTGCTTTTTGCCATTAACAATGGCTTTTACCATACCAGCACCCGATTCGCCAGTTGCTGTCACGTTCACCAGATTTTCCTGGGCTTCTTTCATCTTGGCTTGCACCTCTTTCATCTTGCCCATCATTTTCATCATGTCCATCATAAGTTTTTCTTCTTTAGTGTAGTTAATTTATCTATAATCAAATAAAAAAGTTATCGTGTTTTACGTATTAAAAATATTGTTCCGGAAGTGGAAAGATCATTTCCTAAGTTATCAAATACGTTAGCGGAGTAGGTATAGTTTCCCTGAGGCAAAGCCATACCATTCAATGATCCGTCCCAACCATGATCAAGGCTATCGGTATAAAAAATCATTTCGCCCCAGCGATTAAAAATACGCAGTTCGTATTCTGCCACAAAAAGGCTTTGAGGCATAAATTCATCATTTAGGCCATCTCCATCTGGAGTAAAAGCACTTGGAAAAAATATATGAGATTCATTCAATACTTTTACCTGATTACTATAGGTTTCGGCACCAAAAAAGCTTACCCCTACAATTCTATAAAAAGTGACTTGAATTTGTGTTTCCTGATTTGTAATTTGAAAAATGTTATTGATACCAACATCTGTTGATTCTAAAACATTTCCTGCTTCATCCAATTTTTCTACAATGTAATAGTCTACACCGGCTGCCCATCCTGAATAGGGAAGCCAGGTGAGATAAAAAGAACCATCGGGGTTTTTTGCCAGGTAGAGATAAATAGGGCATGCCGGCAGGCTGAAATCTGATAAGTTACCGCATGCATCTTCATAGGCAATTTGATAGCAATATATACTGGTTGTATCAATCGATACTAAATCCAGAAAAAGAGTGGTATCAATTGTACCGGTAAGAGTATAAGGGGCACCATTTAAAGAGCGGTGTACCTCATAAATCGGATCGTCCACGTCATTAGGAGCTTCCCAAAAAGCTTCAATACCATTGTCCACTATAGAGACAGTTACATCCTCTATATTTTCGGGTGTGTATTGAATTGTAGCAGTTATACATTCGGTTTCTGAATAACTCTCGGCTCCAGAATTGTAATAAACTTCAAGATTGTAACAATACTCCTGGTTGCATTCAACATCTGTATCTATATAACTAGTCTGGTTAGGGTCATTAATAGTTGCTACCAAAATGTTGTCTCTAAATAGTTGATAAAATTTTAGGCTTGTAACGCTTGTGCTCCACGAAATCACATTTTGGTTATTTTGAGATTCAACAGCTAGGTCTGCTGAGCATACAATTTCGCTTGGTATATTTAATGTCGGATCACAATCGTTTACGGCTACCAGCCTGAAACAGTAAATATTTTCAGATGTATTTAATGTATCTATTAATACAGAATTGTCAGGGAATTTAACATATGACAAAAATTCAAATGTGCTATTGTTATCTTCAGCTATTTCCAGTTGATACAGCACATTTGATTGTAAACTAAAATCGACCTGAATTTCACCGATATTATCATCCGAAGATAAAACTGCTACATTTTGAATTTTACCTGCTGAAATATTATTAATTGTTTGAAAAGCTCGCGTAGATTGCCCGCAATTATCCAATCCTTCATTTACAAAACCCCTCACAGTTATATCTCTTAATCCACTAGAATACGTATAAATGGGTGGTGTATCATTGGCACCTATTTTAAATACATCAGTTGGTGTGTAAGCAATGGAAATAGAATCGTAAAACAGCGGGTCAATTTCTACCGTAGCTTGATGACCTACACAAGGTTTAATGATAAATTCCGGAGGGTCTGGCGGATATACATCAATGTATAAACTATCAACAAGGTTGGGGCCGGTAGTCACCTGAATTATTTGAATAATAAGATATTGACCCGGGCTGGTATAGGTGGTATCGGTTTCATTGGTAAACCCGAAGCCATTCTCACCATTACTATTTATATAATCAAAATTGTATTGAATAGTACTTATAGACCCCGATAAATCAGCAACATTCACAGTAAGAGGAGCACATCCAGCTGCATAGTCAGCTTGAAATCGATTATTACGACTTAAAACCTGCGCTAAGGAATTTTGAGCAAGTATTAAAATAAACAGGAGAATATGTATGTTAATTCGAATCAATTTCTGCTAGACCCAAAAATTTCATTGATAAATTTGATGGCCTTATTTAAGTCATCATAAAATGCCCAATCGTAATCGACAAACGACTTTTTTTCATGGAAATTGCTCAATTTTTGTTGCAAACCAATTACAGATTTCATGTTTTGAGTGAAAGTGGTTGCACGTGAGGTAGTTATCATCTTGTAAACTAATCATTAATATTATTGGAAAAGATCCAGTCGTTTTTCAGGAAAACTTTAGATCAACTCTTCTATAATTTGCTGAAGTGACAATTGTTTTTGCTCTCCTTTATGCATATTTTTCAAGGTATATTTTCGCGTTTTCACCTCTTCTTCTCCTACCACTACCACATACGGTATATTATTTTTGTTGGCGTAGTTTAGTTGCTTCTTTAGCTTGGTCAGGTCAGGGTAAATTTCGCAACTTATATTTTCTTTTCTAAAAGCTTGCAAAAGCCCTAACCCATGATCTTGAGTACTTTTATCAAAATGAACAATCAATACTTGAGTAACAACTTGCTGCGCATCGGGAAAAAGCTCAAGCGCTTCTAATACATCGTAAAGTCGATCAATACCGAATGAAAATCCAATTCCAGACATACCTTCCAGCCCAAATACACTGGTAAGGTTGTCATAGCGGCCTCCACCGCCTACACTGCCAATCTTTACATTCATCATTTTCACTTCAAATATTGCCCCGGTGTAATAAGACAATCCACGAGCCAGGGTAACATCAAAGTTGAGGTTGGTTTCGGAAATATTCATCAAATTTAGATTGGATAAAACTTCCTCTATTTCTTCCACTCCCTGCACACCTATTTCACTTCCTGATAATAAGTTTTTTAGCAAAGTCACTTTTTCGGAATTTGAGCCACTTATTTTAAAGACAGGAGTCATTTTGTGCAGTGAGTCTTGGCTGAATCCTTTTTGCAAAAGCTCTTCCTCTACTTTTTCTTTGCCTATCTTGTCTAGCTTATCTATGGCTACACAAAAATCTGACTCTTTACCAGGAGCACCTATTACTTCCGAAATACCCGTTAATATTTTTCGATTATTTATATTAATTACAAAATCTTCTAATTGTAATCGGTCGAAAACTTCATTTATTATTGCTACTATCTCTGCTTCACAAATTAAAGAATCAGTCCCGACCACATCAGCATCGCATTGATAAAATTCACGATATCTTCCCTTTTGTGGCCTATCGGCCCTCCAAACCGGCTGAATTTGGTAGCGACGAAAAGGAAAGTTTATTTCATGCTGATTCATTACTACATATCGTGCAAAAGGCACTGTAAGATCGTATCTTAAACCTTTTTCTGCAATTTTTCCAGTTATTTCTTTTGCTCTCAGGCTTAATTCATTTGTATTTACTTTACTTAAAAAATCGCCCGAGTTAAGTATTTTGTACAATAGTTTATCACCTTCATCACCATATTTTCCAGTAAGTACTGATAAGTTCTCCATTGCAGGAGTCTCAAGCGGTAAATATCCATATTTTGCAAATACTTGCCTTATATTATTAATTAAGTAGTTGCGTCTAATCATCTGCAAAGGTCCAAAATCTCTTGTTCCTTTTGGTAATGTTGGTTTCTGCATAATATATAATTCTTCAATGAAGCGGCAAAATTAGGTAATAGGCTGGTAAATATGTGAAATGAAGCAAGCATAAATAATGAAAATAAAGAAGTATTTAAAAATCAGGGGCAAAAGATGATATTAATCATAGTAAAAATAGCTACTTCTTAATAAATTTCAAGTTTAAAAATCCAGCTCTTTTTTACAATTTAACGCGGGTATAAAATGAATATAAAGCAATTAGTTGAAAAATACGACCGACCTGCTCCGAGGTACAATTGTTATCCTGCTGCACCCTATTGGCAAAGCAGAAATGCTGATAATAAAAAATGGATAAATGCGGTAAAAAAGTCTTTTGAGCAAAGTAACAGTGATAAAGGCATCACTATGTATTTGCACATGCCATTTTGCGAAAGCTTGTGTACTTTCTGTGGTTTCGAAAAAAGAATTACTACCAATCATTTTGTAGAAGATATATATATAGATGCCTTGAATAAACAATGGCAACTTTACATAGAAAATTTACCCACCTTGCCAGAATTGCAAAATATTTATATGGGTGGTGGTACGCCTACATTTTTCACTCCTGATAATTTATACAAGCTATTTACGCGATTACAAAAAAATTATCATCAGAAAAAAGGGTTTGAAGGAGTTTTTGAAGGACACCCCAACAATACTACATCAGAACACCTGAGCATTCTGTATGATTTTGGATTTCGTCAAATGAATTTGGGCATTCAAGATTTTGATAAAAAAGTCCAGACGGCTATTAACAGGATTCAAACATTTGAAGCAGTAAAAAAAGTAACCGAAGAAGCACGAAAGTTAGGATTTACTACCATAAAATATGATATAATTTACGGTTTACCCCATCAAACTACAAGTACCGTAAAGCAAACTATAGATAAAATTGCGCTTCTGATGCCAGAAAATATTGCGTTTTACAGCTACATGCACCTGCCAAACAAACGCCCTAGCCAGGCTTCATTTAAAGAATCGACCTTACCTAAAAGTATTAAAAAAAGAACTCTTTTTGAATTTGGCAAAGAGGAACTCAATAAGTTAGGCTACAGGCAAGTAGGCTTAGATCATTTTTCACTGGAAAACCACAAGCTTTACACGGCATCTGCAAATAAAAAATTGCGAAGAAACGTTAATGGATACACCACATTTGACACTGATTTACTGCTAGGTATTGGGGCAATTGCCTTAAGTGAAACACCCACTGCCTATGCTCAAAATACTGTATCAGTTGAAGCATATCACGACCAGGTTTTTAATAACTTAATGCCCCTGGAAAAAACTTTCTTCATGGAAAAGCAAGATCAATTGCTCAAAGAATTTATTGAAGATATAATGTGCAAAGCTGAAGCCAAATGGAGCCAGGCAATCTTTGATAGTTTAAATGCTGAAGCAAAGGCCGAGGTGATTTCGCTACAAAAAGAAGCACTTATTGATATGAACGAAGTTGGCTTTAAGGTAACTGAAAAGGGTTTACCGTTTTTACGCAACATAAGCCAGGTATTTGATGCTCAGCATCATAAAAACTTGCAAAATAATGATAATCAGGAATTTAGTAGCGCTATCTAAACTTACTTTTCTTTTTTGAAATCGCCCCGTTTAATCGATTTTATAAATTCGGCCCAAGCGAACGGATTTAATAGGTTGTTGGTTCTTAAGCCAAATCTATCATTCCACTGTTGGTTTTGCATGCGCATAAAATATTTGTGATTCATGCTACCATCGTTAGGAATTTGACGGGCCATTGCTGCCAGCGTAACAGGATCTAATTGATCCCGCAGGTTTTCATATTGGTCCTGATCAGGTAATTGCATGGCAAGTACTGCTTCTTTAAAAAGTTCTTCCGTAGGATAAGGAAAGATTTGAACCTCATCCAAAAAGGTGGTATCTTCTGCTAAAGCAAGAATGGCCGTAAATGATTGATCTTCCACGTATTCTGGTATTACTAAGCTTTTTCTTCGATATCCTACAGCGCTAATTACCACGCTATCGCCAGCTAAAGTTGGCATGGAAAAATACCCTAGTCCGTTGGTAGTAGTTCCGCGACCATATTTGGGCACGTATATATGAACTCCGGGAATTGCGGTGGTACTATCTTCTGCTATCACCACTCCACTGAATTGTATAATTTGCCTATCCTCCTGAGAATAAGCATTAAGCGTGATGAATAAAGCCAAACAAATGAGATATATTTTCTTATCAAGTTTCAAAATAGGTGTATTTTAATCAACAATTTTATTAAATTTTACGCAAAAAACCAGCATAAAACTAATATTTTACTATAAACGAATAATTGGAAAAATGTGTTAATTTTGACTGTAAAAAACTTGCCAATTTATTTATGCGATTAAAACACTTCAGTCTCAATTATGGTTCGCAAATCTTCAAAGCTTTTTCTGACGAGTCGAGGGTGCGTATTTTATACCTGCTTTACCAGAATAAGCAACTGTGTATTGCTGATTTGGTCTTGATATTGGATTTTACTCAATCCAAAACTTCCCGCCATATCAATTACCTGAAAAATTCTCGAATAGTAGCACAAAAACGGTTCAACAATTATGTGTTTTACTATATTGTAGATGAAGTAGATGATATTATTAGCCAGATATTTAAATTTTTAAATAAAGACCAGACGCTAATTAAAGATCAGGAAACCGCCAAGATATTATACAATAACCGAGAACTTGCCTTATATCAAGCAGATCATAATCTTTTGGGCAAATAGAAAAACATCATGCCCCTACCAGGCGTTTACTTATTCTTCAATTTATATATTTATGCCGCCAAAGCAATACAAACATATTTTTTTCGACCTTGATCATACTTTATGGGATTTTGAAAAAAACGCCTCTGAAACTTTGCGGCATTTATTTAATCATTTCAATTTTCAACAACTAAAATTATTTACGCTCGAGCAATTTTTGCAAGCCTTTCATAAAGTAAACCGGCAGTTATGGTCTGCATTTGACAATGGAAAGGTAGATAAAAGCTACATAAGAGCGGAGCGTTTCAAAATAGTCAGTGAACAATTAAAAGTTTCATCTGATTTGTTTCCGGCTCAACTGGGTGAATTATATTTAGCTCAATGCCCTAGTAAAGCTCACGTGATGCCATTTGCTCATGATATATTAAATTATCTGAAACAAAATTATGTATTACATGTAATTACAAATGGCTTTAATGATGTACAATTAATCAAAATTGAAAGCTCCAGGCTTACAGATTTCTTTCATGAAATAATTACTGCAGATAGCTGTGGTTATCAAAAGCCACATAAGCAAATTTTTGATCATGCATTAAAAGCAGCAGATGCCGATCATCATGAATGCATCATGATTGGTGACAATCTGGCTACCGATATTAAAGGAGCTAAAAATGCTGGTATTGATCAAATTTTTTATAACCCATACAATCTTTCCTATAACGAAAGAGTAACTTATGAAATTAATTGCTTAAGCGAGCTAAAGCAAATTTTATAAAATGCTTAACGGTTTTTTTTCATAATTTAAGATGCACTCTAATTATACTAAAAATTTAGGCTTCCCTATATTTATTTTAAAAACCACCTGTGAATAGTAAGCAAACTTATAAATTTGGGGTTAATAAGAAATGTATTGATTTATCACTTAAAATAAAGAATTATGATAAAAGGTTTTTTTAAAGTTCCTGCAGTAAATAATGAACCTGTAAAAACCTATGCTCCCGGCACTCCGGAAAAAGCATCATTGAAAAAAGCGCTTGAAAAGTACAGGTCCATTGAAAAAGATATACCTATGTATATAGGGGGAGATGAAGTGCGTACAGAAGAAAAAATTGCCATACATCCACCTCACGACCTAGCCCATACCCTTGGATATTATCACAAAGGCTCAGCCGATAATGTACAGCATGCTATTGATGCAGCATTGGGAGCAAAAGAACAGTGGGAAAAAATGAGCTGGGAACATAGAGCCTCTATTTTTTTAAAAGCCGCTGACCTGCTTTCGGGACCATACAGAGCAAAAATAAATGCAGCTACCATGCTTTGCCAATCGAAAAGTGCTTTTCAGGCAGAAATAGACTCAGCTTGCGAATTGATAGACTTTTTAAGGTTTAACGTGCAATATATGGCTGAAATATATGAGCAACAGCCAAATTCAAGCAAAGGCATTTGGAATCGAATGGAGCATCGTCCTTTAGAAGGTTTTGTATTTGCACTTACCCCATTCAATTTTACGGCCATAAGTGGCAACTTACCTACTGCACCTGCTATGATGGGAAATACGGTAGTGTGGAAACCAGCCAATACTCAAATATATTCTGCAAGCGTATTTATGGAAGTGCTGAAAGAGGCGGGCTTACCCGATGGCGTAATCAATTTGATTTATTCTGATGGCCCTACTGCTGGCCAGGTTATTTTTAATCATGCTGATTTTGCCGGAATTCACTTTACCGGAAGTACCAATGTATTTCAAACCATATGGAAAACAATTGGCGATAATATCTCCAAGTATAAAAGCTACCCTAGAATAGTAGGAGAAACAGGTGGTAAAGATTTTGTGGTGGCCCATAAGTCAGCCGAAGTGAAATCTTTGGTTACTGCCTTAATAAGAGGATCTTTCGAGTTTCAAGGTCAAAAATGTTCGGCAATTTCCCGCTGCTACATTCCTTCTAATCTTTGGAATGAAGTAAAAGATTTATTAACTATTGAAATCGCCAAAATAAAAATGGGCCCTCCCGAAGATTTTACCAATTTTTTCAATGCAGTGATAGACGAAAAAGCATTTGATAAGATCACTGCCTATATCGATAATGCTAAAAATAGTAATGTAGTAGAGATATTAACAGGAGGTCATTATGACAAAGCTAAAGGCTATTTCATTGAACCTACTATTCTGGTAACAGAAGACCCAATGTATATTACCATGTGTGAAGAAATATTTGGCCCGGTGCTAAGCATCTATGTATATAATGAAGAGCGGTACGAAGAAGCTCTTGAGCTGGTAGATTCTACCTCTCCTTATGCACTTACAGGGGCAGTATTTGCTAGTGACAGGGAGGCAATTGCTTTAGCAACTGACAAGCTTAGAAACGCCGCCGGCAACTTCTATATAAATGATAAACCAACTGGTGCCGTAGTAGGCCAGCAACCTTTTGGTGGTGCCAGGGCATCTGGCACTAACGATAAAGCCGGATCTATGGTGAATTTATTGCGATGGATATCTCCTCGCACCATTAAAGAAAACTTCGTCCCCGATACTGATTTTCGTTATCCATTTATGGATGAAGAATAGAAAAAAAATAGCTGTGTGGAAACATTCAGCTATATTTTATATTAACTAAGCTTAATTAGTTATATCAATAAGAAATGTTGTAAATGGAAGCAAAAAAGAAAAACGCAATTATTGCCAGTGCCTTGGTATTGATATTGTTCATAGGATATTTATATTTGAATGGCCATGATAATACACACGATCCGGAAAATTTGGTAAGCTTTACCGGAGAAACAATGGGTACTATTTATTCAATAAAATATCTTGATACACAAAAACGAGATTTTAAACCTGAAGTAGATAGCTTATTGAAAGTTTTCAATCAGTCGCTTTCAACTTATGAAAAAGCATCGGAAATATCAATATTTAATATTTCCGACTCATTGAATTTTAAACTTCCCTTCTTTTTACCTGTGTTGCAAAAAAGTAAGCAAATATGGGAAGAAACTGAAGGAGCTTTTGACCCTACCATCATGCCATTAGTAAATTTATGGGGATTTGGCCCAGCACAAAGATCTAAGGTAGATAGTATTAAAGTAGACTCCCTGCTTAACCTGGTGGGATTTGATAAAATATTATTTGATTCTACCAAAGTTTATAAGGCTCAACCCAATGTACAACTAGACTTTAGCGCAATAGCCAAAGGTTATGGTGTGGATGTGGTATCCAATTATTTAATCAGCCATAATATAGAAAATCTAATGGTAGAAATTGGTGGGGAGTTGTATTGTGAAGGCAAAAATGAAAGGGGACAATATTGGCTAATTGGCATTGATAATCCTGAAGCAAAAGGCATAGAAGATTATCTGAAAGCAAAAATTAGTATTAGAAATAGGGCTGTAGCCACCTCGGGCAACTATCGCAATTATTATAAAGCAGAGGGTAAAACAATTGCTCATACCATAAGTCCTTTTACTGGTTTCCCCACCCAAAGAGAAATAATAAGTGCATCTGTATTTGCCGATATATGTATGGAAGCCGATGCCTATGCCACCGCTTTTCTGGTATTAGGCTTGGATAAAGCAAAGCAAATTTTAGAGGAAAATGTGGGTATGGATGCCTATTTAATTTACAGGGATGAGCAAGATAGCTTAAAAACTTTTTATACCGCAGGTATTGAGCAATATATTAAATAAATAGCGGCTAAGAGATTAACACAATTAAAAAAATGCTCATAATAAATTAACTTTGCAGGCTCAAAAAAAATTTAAACTAAATCACATTCATGCAGACTTCTACAAAAGAATGGTTTGGCGAATGGTTTGATTCTCCATATTATCATATTTTATACAAACATCGGGATCATGAAGAAGCTCACGGGTTTATAAATGCTTTAATCAAGTACCTGGAATTTAACAAAGAAGATGAAATTCTGGACCTGGCTTGCGGTAAAGGCAGACATTCAATATATCTTAATAAAAAAGGATTTAAAGTTACCGGGCTGGATCTTTCTGTGCAAAATATTGAATTTGCTAAAAGTTTTGAAAATGATCGATTGCATTTTTTTGTTCACGATATGCGAGAAAAATTTGGCAGCCAGGCATTTGATTATATTTTGAATATGTTTACAAGCTTTGGATACTTTAATTCTGAAAAGGAAAATGAAGAAGTTGTATGCGCAGCTGCAAAAGCCTTGAAACCTGGTGGTAAATTGTTAATAGATTTTTTAAATCCTTACACGGTCATCCATAATTTGGTGCCATGCGAAGAAAAGGAAATTAGTGGCATTTTTTTTCGTATCAATAAGTTTTATAGTGCCGATGGCTATATTATTAAAGATATTCGATTCGATGATAATGATCAAGCGTATCATTTTCGGGAAAAAGTGAAAGCAATACGACGTTCGGAATTTTTAAGATATTTTGAAAAGGCAGAATTGAAGTTATTACAAACTTTTGGCAATTATGATTTAGCACCATATATTGCTGAAAAATCGGAGAGAATGATTTTCTTGCTGCAAAAAAATAAATAAATGATAACCAATGCATTAATTTTATTCGTAACGGCTTTTCTAGGGGGTATTGCTGTTTTTCTGATCCCCAAAATCAAAGAATCTTACTTTAAATTAGCGTTAATATTTGCGGGATCTTACCTTTTTGCCATTACTATTTTGCATATTATTCCAGAACTATTTCTTGGTTCAATGCCTAATAGGCAGGTAGGTTTATTTTTATTAATTGGTTTTTTCTTTCAGTTTTTTCTTGAACTTTTTACCAGTGGAATTGAGCATGGGCATATTCATCAATTACCCGGTAAAAAGAACCATAAAAATGCCACTTCTGGTTTTGTGTTAATTGCTGGCCTAGCCGTTCATTCGATTATGGAAGGTTCATTGCTGGCTCATCCTACTACTATCCATGAGCATCACCATGCAGGGGGTCTATTATTTGGCATCATTTTTCATAAAGTTCCAGCTGCTTTTGCTTTGATGTCTGTTCTGCTTGCTTCCAACACCAATCGTAAACTTAGCTTGCTACTGTTGTTTATTTTTTCAATAGCCTCTCCAATCGGGGTTATTTTAGGAAATATATTTACTGAAGCACGATTGATAAGTGATTATTGGCTGGTGGCTATTTTTGCTTTTGTTAGTGGAAACTTTCTTAAAATTTCAACTACCATATTATTTGAATCCAGTCCTGATCATCATTTTAACTTACGCCGCACCATTATCAGTTTGGTGGGTGCTTTAGTAGCAGTATTGGTAGAATACTTGTTCTAAATTCAAGCCAATTCAAGAGCACTTCTAATCGGTATTTAATTATTTTTTCAGGAGTAGAATTTGAGACACTGTTGGCTTGAGGCGAAAGATTTCTTTCCCAGTTATCAGAACTATGCTTGGCAAAAGTATCCGCTAAACATCGTCTGATTATTAACGACTTTTGGCTAACGATATATTTTAGCCGGATTTGGCTTTGAATAAATAACAAATAATAATAAACAGGTATATGGATAGCATAAAAAAGCCTTTACTACAATTAATAGTAAAGGCATTTTTTAATATTATAAATTTATTAATTATTATCCTAATTTGAAGGTAATTGGTAAAATCATTCGAACTTTTACCGCACGTCCACGCTGCTTACCTGGATTCCATCGAGGGGCTTGCCTCAATACTCGCACGGCTTCTTCGTCACATCCAGCGCCAATACCTTTTACAGCTTTCACATCATTAATGGTGCCGTCTTTATCTACTACAAACTGTACAAATACTTTACCTTCAATCCCCATTCTTCTGGCCTGAGCAGGATATTTCATATTTTTCTGTACATATGCATAAAATGCTTGCATACCACCTTTTGGAGTTGGCTGGTCCTCTACAATGGTAAAAATTTCTTCAGATACCTCCTCTTGTGGCTCTTCCTCAAAAACAATTTCTTCAATAACTGTTTCCTCTGTTACCTCCACGTCAAGGTCAATTTCAATTTCGTCTTCAATTTCCTCGTCGTCATCCACCTCCACAATATCGGGTTGCTGAATTTTTGGTGGTGGTGGAGGTGGTTGCTCCGTGGGAGGAATTTCCATAATATCTTCAAAGTTATCATCAACAGCATTTTTCAAGTCCACAGTACTTTGGTCGTAAATGGGAAACTCAAATGCAGCGATTACTAAAGCAAGTGTAATCACCAGGCCTATGTTAAAAAACAAGCCTGTTTTTTTTGTTAAGTCCGCTTTGGGCGATTTTTTAGTCTCCATATTAATATTTTTTTAAAGTGCTACAATTACAAAACTAATATATTTTAATATTAGTTTCTTACATCAATCAGAATTTAATTTATTTAATCCATAAAATACTAGCAATCCGCCAATGCATCCTATAATATTTGCAAGCATATCTTGCCACTCAAAGGCTCTATTTATAGTCAATTGCTGTAAAAATTCTGCAACTACAGCATATATAAAGCCAATTAATAAAGAAAATTGAAAAGGTTGCTTATGCAAAAAATTAAATTTCTTTTGCTTGGCAAAACCCCAAACCAATAAAAATACAAGTACAGCAAATAAGCCAAAGTGAAAAAGCTTATCCAGCATCAAAAAACTCCAACCCTCCGTGTCGGGTAACGAATCGCCAGGAATCAGAAATAATACTGTCATGGCAATTATCCAAACAAGGGCTGGCGTATTGTATTTTAAGAACATGGCTGGCTTATAAAATGTTCCATTAGGATATTATCCAACTGATTCTTGATAGGCCGAAGAATCCATTAATTCATTGTACTCGCTATCATCGGAAAATGCAATTTTAATCATCCATCCGTTTTCATAAGGATCACTATTTACTGTTTCCGGACTATCTTCTAATGATTCGTTTTTCTCAATTATTTCGCCGGAAATAGGCATAAATAAATCAGAAACTGTTTTTACTGCTTCTACCGTGCCAAAAATTTCACCTTTATCTAAGGATTCACCTTCTGTTTCAATTTCTACATATACGATATCTCCCAATTCTTTTTGGGCAAAATCAGTAATGCCCACGCTGGCAATTTTCCTGCCATCGTCCATGGTTTCTGCCTCAAGTTTTACCCATTCGTGGTCTTTAGTGTATTTCAATTTATCAGGATAGGTCATATAAAGCTAATTTTAATTGTGTTTTCAAAATTAAGAAATTTATTCAAGCTTATACAACACATTTAAAAGATGAATTATTGAGCAAGGCTGAATCGAACTTGCACGCCAAATGCAGAAGTGCGTCTGGCAAATGAATTTGTAATGCGTGGTTCATTAATATTTCGCTCGATATAAAAAGTAAGGTTAAGCCTTTCATTTAATACATAGCTCACAGTAGGCCTGAATACTATATTTATATTACCACTGGTAATGATATTGTCAGTGTAAGGAACTGCTACCGTATCAGATTCGATTATTTTACGCTGAACCGTGCGTGTATCTCTAATGGTAAAATCCACTTGCATTTTCAAGTCGTTGTCTAATACAATTGTCTTTCCTTGTGATTTAAACGGAAGTTTCATACCTGCTTTGGTAAATCCAAAAGAAAAGGCAAAATCATTATTGTTCAGCTCAGTTACCTGACTATTCATCATATTAAGGGCTACATTTCTTTCTTTTCGATATTCTATTCTGGCAGTTATCCGGCTTTTAGTAGTAAAATTCAACCCGATCAATGGAGAAAAACGCTCGGAAATAACCACCTGATTCATGATATAAAGAGGAATAAGTTCATTATCTTCATTTACTCGTGATGCAAATGGATAATTTTCAAGATTATTGCTTAGCTCAAGTTGGTTTACATTATTATAATCCAGCGAGCTGGTAAACCCATTAATACTGAAAGTGGATGAATAACTGTGGGTAAGGTTTATCGAACTGAATGCATCTTTTAAACCGGGAATATTGCTTAAACCTTTATAATCTATCCTCCAATTGGGCAAGGGTATTTTTGGAAATGGTGTTAATTTCACACTTTGTGGGTCGCTACCTGCATACGCTGCCAAAAAAGCGGGAATAAGTACGTCTTGCGATTTGCTATCATACTCGCCTCTGGGATTAGCTGCATCTAACCTGGATTTAATAATGGCTCTATAGTTATTAAATTGCTCAAATGCGACTGATTGATTGTCAGGACCTGAACCTAAAAAAGCAGTGCGAATGGGCAAAAATGAAATCATATAACTACCTGTTCGCGAGGGGGTTAATGATCGATAGCCATTGAGAGTATCTATCGAAGCGTTTGGGTCGAAACGAAATATTTCCTGATAGGTTTCCGATTTTGTTTTCTTTAGGTCCAGTTGAATTCGCATGTCCTTAAATGGCTCAATTGTACCCCGAATATTTAAATCTACGCTACTTATTTGGGTGAATGGAGAGGTTAGAAAACTTGAAGCAGTTAGCCAGTTATTATTAGCAGCCATTCTTTTGATATCAGGACTTTGATCACCCAAAATAAAAGCCCACCCCGGAGCATTGAAGCCACTGTCTAAGCCAAATATATTAGGATCCTTTACAAAACCCGGCAATATAGTGCCTTCTCTCCTACCATAAGTTATATTAACAGACCGAAGCGCCATGAGGGTTCTTAAAGTACCTTTTAGGAATTTCAAATCTGGTTTTTGCTCTACAGTATCCGCTTCCGATCTTCGTTGTGGAGGTCTTCTTGAGGGGCGTCTACGAGCAGGTCGGTTAATCTCCTTTAGGAAACCTATCTTGTTGTACAATTTCACAAAATCTACTTTACCACTAAAGCCTCTTTCACGGTTATTTTGGATGGTGTGCCCAAAAAAGTTACCGGCGCTATCCGTTTGATTAAGCGTACCGGCAGTCCAGGTATAACCCACTGAATACTGAGCATCACCACTTATCCAGTCTGTGACTGGGATTTTGTCGAAGGGAATACGATAATTGGCATTAATGGTTTGATTGAAGTTTTTCATTCGACCCAACCTTTTAATATTATGCCAAATTGAATCTCTTTTCCAATCTTCATTAATATCACCTTCGGGTTCGTCAATAATAGCATTGGCCCTGGCCATATAATCCAGATTTAAATTTTTGGTCAAATTCCAGCGTAAATTATAAGAACGGTTGAAAGTGAAAAACTTTTCGTAATTGGGAGCTATCCCATCGGTAGTTAAATCTCTGTTACGCAATTGAGTTTTAACAAACCGACGATCTATATCTGCCCTTACATTGATAGCGCTTGGCAATAAAGACAAATTGAAATCTTTGATCAGCGCTAACCAAGGAGATTTGAAGAGGCCCATTTTTTTAAAAGGCTCCAACACCACTGGTTCAGGACTATAATTATAAGTTATATTACCACGATATGACTTGAAAAGATAATTGGCCCGGTAAAATCCGGTTTCTACCATATCGCTATAGGCATAAGAGAAGGCAAAATTTTCTATGTCAAAAATTCTGCTTTTAGCATCTTCCTTTGTTTTTACTTTACGCACATTGGTAAAATTAATGCTGCGGCGAGTCAACCTGTCCTCTACTATTCTTTTATAATTATTTCTTTCTTCGCCTGGCGAAAATCCTGCCAGCGCTGCGGTAAGTGGAATATCGGGATCTCGAGGATCAAACTGAGGTATTATTCTGCCTGTTTCATAACTCACGTACATAGGCACTTTCAAACCGAAACTTTCTGGTAGTAATTTATCCAGGGTTATATTTGCTGCAATATCAAATTCTTGTATTTCCTCTCTGCTTCTTTCAGCTATTCTTTGCTGTACACCGCCAAAGCCCACTGTAGAGTAGCGCATAGATGTAGATATATTGGCAAAATCGGCTACCTGGGCACTCAATCTGGCATTGGCAGCATACCCGGGAAAGTTATCAAAATCGGCTACTCTTAACTCGTTAGCCCATATACAAACAGATTTGGGAAGTTGGTCATCTTGCTCGGAATGAGGGTTTCTAATGCCTATCATGATGGTTTCAACTGTACTCAGGTCAGGATTTCCTTCTACTTTCAAGGTATATTTACCTTGTTGTTCAATAAACGGCAGTTCAAGACCCTCAGTATTGTTATCACTATATCTTCCGGTTACTCGATTTCTTTTCGATTTAAGTGTATGAAGTGCTTCTAAAGGTAAATCAATTTCATTTTGGTCTGGCCATATATCTTCTGGATTAGTTGTTTGACCAGGGGGGGTCATTACCAATGGCAGTTCAATCTCATAATAGTTTTCAGTAAAATCAGTGCCTAATCTAATGAAAGCACTTACTTCATTATCATTTGCATTTTCACTATGGGCGTGTAAAAACATTTTCAACCTACCATAATTAACCAGATCTAGCGATATATTTTTAAAGATTGCCCTACTTTCAGCATCTGGTAGATCCTCCACGCAAAGCTGCATCGATTGTTCGTTTTGCACATTTACAATCGGTGAGGTTATATCTCGGTCAGGATTAATGCCTGGAGGATAGTTATAGATATATTCACGACCTTCCCTACCGGAATTGGGGCCATTTTCTTCAAAGTTTACTACCGATACTTCAAAATCATCCTGATTGATTTCCGGAATTGGCGCCAGACCCCCATCACCCAGGTCTTCCAAATACTTTCTCCATTGCGTACCAAGTAATTGAAATTTTGCAAACCTTAAAACAATCGGTTTATCGTATCCTGTAAGAATAGTACGTATATAGCGGATAGATTTAAAGCCGGATATATCACCCTGCACTCGGTCAGGTTTCCTGATTGGCACCCGGAATAAATACCAGTTTTCATCAAATCCATCACCATTTTTATCCGGAACACTTACCCGATCCACAATATGATTTTTACCTACTTCCAATTCTCCCGGCTTAATGTTTAGGCGATACTCATAATACTCTTCTAAATCGCTGATGGTATTATCCCGGTTAAGGTCTTCATTATCGGGCAATACGCTTCCGGAAGGTGTAAATCTTTCATTGCCTGATGATGAAGGAGAGTTTCCATCATGCCCGTTAAAATTTTTATATCGTTGTAAAATTTTAACATCCTGATTATCTAACTCATCACCTAAATAATATTGAAAATCATCAGCAGAAGGGTCTTCCAGGGCTCTTATTACTTCTGAGTATTCATTATAGTTTTTTTCATCCTCATTACTAAGTCCGTCCAATCCCACGTCTTGCTTTTCGCGGTTACTTAAATCAAAGCCTTCAGTCAAAAATTGTTGTGTTGTAACTCTTCCCCACGAGGTTTCTTTAAATTGTGTGGGGTCAGGTGGTTCTTCAGTAGGTAATCCATTTTCAAAACCGTGCCTCCCATCTTTTACCACATCTTCAGATATACTGCCCAAATGAAAAATCAACTCTCCACCGGTGGTATTATTATCATTGATCAGACCATCTCTTACTCTACCAAACTCAGAAGACAGAAAAGGATCGAGCATCCAAAATTCGATAAATTCAATATTATTTTTATCAAAATCCACATCAGAAGTAATGGCCCTGGTAATACCACCCCAGTTCTCTTTGGGATTTTTTAAAGTGGGAACACTGTAAGAACTAAAATCTAAATCAGGGTTATAATTGTATTGCCCCCTTTCATGAGGAAAAAAGGCAAGGTCGAAAGTAGGTTCATTGGTTACCAGCACTTCCTGGTCTCTTCCTCGAAAAATATCAAAAGGAGTAAAACCCATAACCGACAAATAAGAACGATCATCATCATTAATATTGTCAGGTCTAGCTCTATTAACCGAATTTTGTAGGTAAAATATATTATCGATGGTGTACCATGCCAGCTTAGCTCGTTTATAACCTATACTTAAATCGTTCGTTTGATACGTGCCGCTATAGTATTTTGCGTCATCAGACTTTGGAGTTGCGGCCAATTTCCAGCTTTGAATACCATTTCCTAAATTGAAGGGAATGACCGCAGCTTCAAAATCATCAATATATGATGTGCTTTCTCCTTTTACCTGATTAGAAGTACCGGGCTTAAGCTGGGCAAATTCCGCGTTAAAACTTATGGTGCTTTTTTCTTTGGTAGAAACTAAAGGCAGTATATCTATCATTTTTGTAAGAAAACGAGCTTCCCCCCGGTAATTCACGTCAAATCCATACTTGAAGTTTCGGGTAGGCTCATCACCTATGTTAATACGAGAAACCAGCGGACGCTCGTTTACATACAGTGCTGTGGCACCAATGTTGAAATTTTCGTTGAAACGGTAATCAAGCCTGCTACCCAGCAAACTTCTGGTTTGAAAGTTAAATAAATCCGCTTTCTCGTACTCTATTCTTATTTTTTTACCCGAATTGAGAATACCTTCATTAATGATACTTACCCTACCCAGCGTATAATCAACCCGATAATCTACGCCTTCATTTAACGGTAAACTACCGGCAAATACTCTTACCGAATTTTCAGAAATATTAATACCAGGTAATGCTATATCGCGTGATGATCCGGCTTGATAACTACCCACTATAAAAAATTTATTTTGAGTGGCAAATAATTCTGCATCTGCCTGGGTAGTATTGTATAAGGTGTCATACACATATTTTTGAATCAAATTATCTTCACCAGGGACAAACTTTGAGCGCAAATGATTACCAAAAGGCTCTTTAACCGGGAATATTATTTGTCCATTGGCGGGAAGAATAGTTACTCCTTCCAGAAAATCAAAATTGCCATCCGGTTGAAAGTCCTGGTTTTGATTAAGCCTATCAAGCCCCATTACTTCTATTAAGGGAATATTTTTTATAGCACCTTCATGTAAACTTGGGTTGTCGATACCAGAATTATCATCGCGATATTGAATTCTCAACTCAAAACCATCTCGCGCTATCTGGCTGGCATTTAAGTTATAAACGTTTTTCATCATCAAGTCCCAGGTAGGCATATCAATATTAATTTTTTGAGGCCGCAGCATTTTCATAAATATAACCTCATTTTCTGGCCTGGACCCGTATTCATCCTGAAGCTCTCCTACTTTATATCGTTTTCCATTAAAGGTGTATTCATAAGATACCGCGAGCACTTCATCATTTTGCAATTTGCGAAAAAGAGAAAGATAGCCTAACTGAGCGTTGAAAGTATATTCTTTGGGATCAAGTTTACGTGCCGGGCTCACGATTTCAAAATCGCGTCCTTTCTCCATATTAAAATCATTTTGCAAAAATTGATCTATATTATCAATATTCCTTGCGGTTGGATTATTTCTCAAATTTTCGAAAAGTGGATTAGCATCATTAGAAGCAGGAAAATTGGTTTGAGCGGGGGTGATATTAGGATTACTTTGTAAAAATATATCCTGCTGATCTTCCGCCAAGTCCATAAATGCGACTATATTTCGAAGCGTTTCTGTATTATTGTTTCTATTGAGTACATACACCTCCAGCCGAGTTATATTTACACCGGAAGTTATTTGCGGAATATTTCTCAACCAACCATCAATGTCAAAATTATCTCTAAAGAAATGTCCCAGAAAAAAATGCCGGTTTTCGTCATATTCACTGGCTCTAATGCTAAATTCTTTCCCTTGTGAACCTGCCTCTACTTCTATCACATCACTTTTGCCCCGCTGGGTAGAAGCAACCGCAGTAACGAATAACTTACCAAATTGCAACTGGGTTTTTACTCCAAATAAACTTTGAGCTCCTGTCATTAAGCTATTACTTACCGGCAAACTCACATTTCCTATCTCTATTTTCTTAATAATTTCTTCTTCATATCCTGTATACTCTACCCTAAGGTCATTTTCGAAATCGAAAGAATTATTATTATCAAAATTAGCAGTGATAGCGAGTTTCTCACCAATTTTACCCACCACGTTCATACTAATCTGCTGATCAAATTCAAAACCACCATTGCGCTGCTGCCTTATGGGGATAGAAGGATTTTCAATTCGTTGCCAGCGGCCTCCAAAATCAAGAGTTACAAATCCGGTAGGTTGAATATCGACGTAACTTCCTCCAAAAATCCGATCGAAAAGTGGGCTTACATAAATGGGGGGTATAAGCCTACGACCGCTTACCGCGCTTTCACCATCCAAACCTGCAGATTTTGATTTCCAGTAATCTTTTAGCATTTTTTTTTCTTGAAGTTCGGAAAACTCCTGAAAAGACATTTCAGTCGTTGGTCTGTAATTTAAATCATCACCTATGGTTTCATAGATAGTGTAATTCATTCCGGTATCTATTTCAGTTTCTAGTTGAAAAGAGGAGGGATCGTCTAGCAACAAAGGGGAGGGGCTTTGATAATTAGAAAACGGATCGCCAAACCTATCGGATGGCTGGTAAGTAGGTTTTTTTGAAGATTCGTAAGCACCTTGATAAAGGGTGTCTCGCGCTGTTTTTAAAGTATCTTCATTAGACTTGGTGGTATCAGGCAATTGAAAAACAAAGGAAGCGGCATAGCTTTTATTATTTGCACCTGTGGATAGGCCAAAACAAATCAGTAAAAAACTGATTATCAATATAAAGCTATTATTAACTTTCTTTAGTAACAACTTTCAATTGTTAATGATTGTTAGCGATTTAAGACGTTTTTAATGCCTGTTTTATTACTTCTTCTAAAGTGATATCTGAACCAGACTTCTTCAAGATAGCATTTACAGTCTTTTCGGCTGCTACTTTGTTGATTCCCAAAGTAATCAAAGCAGATAACGCTTCCTCCTGTATAGTATTATATGCCTGCCCTGAGAAAATATCTGTTTTAGCTTCATAGCCGGCTTTCAATATTTTATCTTTAAGTTCTAATATAATGCGCTGGGCAGTTTTAGCGCCAATTCCTTTAACCGATTGAATGGCTTTTACATTTTCACTAGTAATCGCGTCTTTCAATTCATCTGCAGGCAAGGAAGATAAAACCATCAAAGCAGTACCCGGCCCTACTCCACTAATAGAAATAAGGTATAGAA
>CAZQEZ010000015.1:34893-46561 GCA_964592475.1 uncultured Roseivirgaceae bacterium | reverse complement strand
AGAAATTTTTTATTTTAGATTTTCATTGGTTTACGATATACATTGTTAAAGAGATTGATTTAAAATGATTTTCACCTATCATTTTGAATTTAAAAATGGATAGCAACATAGCTCATTCGTAAATAATTGTTGTTATTTTTAGTTTAGCAAAATGTAACTAATTATAATAAATACTAGGAAAATCAAATTTAGCGCTTAATTTTGAGTATAAAATTGGAGAAAATAGATTGTTATGGTTCAGCACGAATATGAAATTTATCTCAGCTACGATGCTAAAGATGATTTAAATTTTCAAAACAGGCTAGGATGGGTTTCTGAATTTCGCAAATACTTTTCTTTAATGATGAAACAACTACTTGGGCAAGAACCTGTGTTCAAGCATATTTCTGAATTAAAGCCACAATCAGGCATTCCGAAATTCTTATTTTTATTCCTTTCTAATAATAATCTTCAATCACACAAGCTAGAGCAGGATTTTAATTATTTTGTTGAAGTAATTGCCGAAGATGATGTCAATAAAAGAGATAGAATTATCAAAAAAAATATTTTTAAAATAAAGAAATATCCGGTTCCATATCAATTAGAGCCAGATTCGATAAAAGAGGTCATCAACCACAATTTTTATGGAAAAAATGCTGAAACAGGTAAGAATGATTTATATAAGCCTTTTGATTCCAACCACAACGCAAACAAAACTTATTGGTTCAACATGTCTGAGATAGCTTATAGTGTATATCGAATCATAGAAAAACTTGAGCTTCCTACCACGTTAGAAGAAGTATCGCCAATAGTTTACTTGGCTGAAACAGGTGCAGATTTAATGCTGCACAGGCTGGTAATAAAAAGAGAATTGCAAAGGCTGAATTACAGGATAATGCCTGAAAGAAGTTTCCCCGAAGATACTGAATTACTAAAAGCACAAATCAAGGAAGATTTGGCTAAAACAGATTTGCTAATTCATATGGTTGGACAATTTGATAGCAATGAAAGTGATGAAAAAGAAACAATTGCTGAAATACAGTCCAATATAGCTAATGAATTGAGCGAAAAAGAAGATTGCAACTTTACTAGACTTACCTGGATACCTCCGGGATTAGAAATTACTGGTTCTAATCAGCATAAATTTTTCAAAAATTTGAAAAAGGAGATGGAAAGCAATGAAAAGAGCGATATAGTCCAAACAAATATTGAGGATTTAAAAGCTATTGTTGAGCAAAAATTTAGTAAGAAGTACATTGGTAAAGAAACTAATAATGTATCTACTAATGGCAACCTTATTTACTTGATCTATGATCATGTAGATAAAACCAAAGGAAAAAAGATTGCAGAGCAATTAAAAAATATTGGTTATAGTGTTTTACAACCAGAATTTTCAGGCAATTTTATTGAATTAAGAAAAAAGCATAATTATAACTTAATAAAGTTTGACAAGGCTGTATTGTTTAGTGATAAGAGTAACGATAATTGGTTGAAAATGAAACTAATGGATTTATTGAAATCTTCAGGTATAGGTAGAGAAAAGGAGTTATTAGTTAAAGTTATACTTACTTCTAATTCTGATGTGGCAGTAGATAAATTGCCTAATTTCAAAGTAGATGCAAGTCAAATTGACGCTGATTTAAACTTGAGTTATGAAAAATGGCAAGAAACTTTCTCTGAGTTTGATGAATTGCTAATGCTTAAACCTTATTAAATTTCCATTCAATTACTTGTAAATATTACATTGTACTCCCTTATCTGCTTAAAAGCTAATCTGTTATCGTGATTTTGCATATTTTTATGGAAAATTTTCAACTGCTATGCTAAAGCCTTTATTGCGTATACTCAATGTTGAAAAGGGAGAAGAAAAGCCTGTATTATTATTATTGGCCATGGGTTTTTTCATGGGTTCATTTCTTTATACCTACAAAATTGTAGCAGAAGCATTGTTTCTTTCTACATTTAGTGAAGGTGCAGTACCCACGGCATTATTTATTTCGGCGCTCTTAGGAGTGGTCTCAACTGGTATTTTTGCATCATTACAAAATAAGATACCTTTTGCCAGATTGGCTATTTTAAATTACCTAATTATATTTTGTTTCTTAGCACTTATTCGTGTTCTATTTGCCTTTTTGTCAGAAACAAGCCACGATATTCTTATTTTTATCTTGTTTGTATTTTTTCAGCCTGTACTTTCTATTTGTATATTGGGTTTTTGGGGTTTATTCGGACGAATGTTCAATTTACGTCAGTCCAAAAGAATTATTGGTGGAATAGATAGTGGTCAATTAACTGCTGCAATTTTAATATCTTTTGCCATAACATTAATTAATCAATACATTCAAAATTATGATATACTTATTATAAGTATGGCAGGCATATTATTGTCAGGATTTTTTCTAATACTTATAGTAAACCACAACAAGCTGGAAGCAAATAAAACCGGCGAGGAAGAACAAAAAGTTACCACTAAACTAAGGAGAATCTTTAAAGATAAGTATGTAGTATTGCTCTCTTCCTTTTTATTTTTATCTATGTTATCCTACATGATTATTCATTTTTCGTTTCTTACTGCTACTGACTTTTACTTTACTTCTGAGCAGCAATTAGTTAGCTTTTTGGGAATTTTTAATGGTTCAATAATGATTTTTAGTTTGCTTTTGCAAACATTCGTAAATGATAGGTTGATAGCTATGTATGGGCTTAGAACCGCATTGCTAGTGCTACCAGTGGTATTATTTTTACTTACTGTTGTGTCAATTATTATTGGTAGTTCTTTTGGAATTGTTCCGGGTAGTCCTGATTTTGCCTGGTACTTTTTGTTCATTGCATTAAGTAAATTATTTATGGATTCACTTAAAGACGCAATGGAAACTCCTTCTTTCAAACTCTTCTTTATGCCACTTGATATCCGCATTAGATTTGATATACAAGCAAAAGTGGAAGGCGTTGTAAACGAAGCTTCAAGATTTATAGCTAGTGTAGTTATTCTTGTTTTAGGTTTGCTTACATTTTTTGAAATAATACATTTTTCTTATTTGCTTATCGTAGTTATTTTTGTTTGGGTTTATATTACTAATAAGCTGTATCAAGAGTATAGACAAAATGTAAAAAAGAAATTGCAAGGTCATGATAATGATGAAGCATATAAGCAGAAGAAAATTAATTATATTCGAAATATGCTTTATCAAATAACAAGAGGTACTTCATCAGAACATATTATTTTTTCTTTAAAGTTAATGGAAAGGTTTGAGCCTAACATAATTAAATCAAACCTGAATGAACTATTAACTAATGGTGATAAGCATGTGAGAAAATTTGCTTTAGACAAAGTTGAAAAAGTAAAAGAGGTAAGAAGCAATATAGCACTGAATCTCAATGGTAAAGTAGATGAAATTGAAAATATATTAAAACAAGGAATAGAACTTCAACATAAAGGTAGCCTTGATCAATTTAAAGAATTGATTTCCTCCGAAGATAGAGACAATAGGCTTTATGCGATTAATAGTATAAAAAATTATTTAAATGATGAAAATGCATATTTGCTATTAGACTTTTTGTCAGATACTGATACTGAAATCCGCTCGCTAGCCTTACAATTAATTGTTGAAGTTCCAAAAGTAGAATTTTATCCAATTCTTTTAGAAAATTCACAAAATACTACATTTAACGAAGTTGCTACGCAAAGCATGATTAATATTGGTCACAAAATGTTTCCCTATCTCGAGTCCGTATTTTATAAAACAAAGCAAGATGCACGACTCATGCTTAAGGTAGTGCAAGTTTACGGATTTGTAGGTGGAAGCGAAGCCACTGAACTGCTGTGGAATAAAATAGATTATCCTGATAAAAAAGTAGTGGCACAAGTATTAGTTTCATTAGGTAAATGTGGATTTAAAGCTAAAAACGAACAAATCACCAGGATAAAATTGTCGATTCAAGGTGATATTGGTAATTATGTGTGGAACCTTGCCGCACTTGAAGTAATAGCTGACCAAAAAAATTCTGAAACATTACTGCTAGCTATAAGAGAGGATAATCAACATATTGTAAATCATGTATTTATGTTACTTTCTATGATTTATGATCCACATTCTATTCAGTTGGTCAAGGAAAACATAGAAAGCAAAACCAGTGAAGGTATAGCTTACGCCATAGAGTTAATAGATGTATTTTTATCAGATGATATAAAAGAGCAAATAATTCTACTTCTGGATGACCTTGGGGATTCTGAAAAACTTAATAAGTTCCAAAATCATTATCCACAGTCAGATCTCACTTTTTTTGAAACTTTAAAGCATTTGCTCAATCGAGATTTTAATCAAATAAGCAGGTATGCTAAAATTAATGCTTATTTATATATAGGTAAAATGAAGTTGAAAAACTTCAACTTGATTTTAATCGCCAATTTATTTAACGCTGACTGGTTGATCAAAGAATGTGCTGCTTGGACGTTGCAACAGTCTGACCCTGATGCTTACCTGGAAAACATTAAAAGATTAAGCCCACAAGAACAGATACAGTTAAACCATGCAGTTATGGCTGCAGATGAAAATAGTGACAAAACTCTAACAAGATTTCAAAAAATTGAACTCTTGAAGCAAATTGAAATTTTTAATAAAATACCGGGCAATTTATTGGCGGTACTTGTGGAAATTATTGAAACGTTTGAGCTTAATGCTGATCAACATTTAGATGTTTCAAATGAAATTCATCGATACTTTTATTTGGTTAGCCGAGGAGCCATCGAATTGAGGTACAACAATGTGTTTAAAAAACAATACTCCTCAGGTGAGTTACTTATGGAATTTGTAAAAATTGATCCTTCCGACAAAGTAGAACTGATTTCATCCGAAAAATGTGAACTATTAAAATTAGATAAAGATCAATTTTATGATTTCTTATCGGAACATTATGATTTATCCCTAAAAATAATTGATGCCTTTAAACAAGAAGGTCAAATTCAAGAAATATAATTGAATATAATTAATTAAAACTTACAAAAAAGCTTGAAAAGTAGTAAGAATAATATCATTAAAAATGGCTATTTGACTAATTTGTTTTTTTTATTAATTCTGCTAATGTAATAAAAGTTAGTATTTTAAATAAAAATTACCATTATAGATGAATTAATTTTATAAAAAATCAATACTCATTTGCGGTAAGTTGCATAAATTTGATAATATTTTTTAATAAAAATAATATTTGATTCTAACATTAAGTTTACTTAATTGAGTCGCATTGGCTAATGGATGGAAAAGAAACGATCTTAGTAAAGAATGGCAAGAAACAAAAGAAGGTTTACGCGAACCCATTTCCGGGGTTGCGCGCTTTTACTTTTGAGGAAAGCCACTTATTCTTTGGTAGGGAAGGCCATTGCGATGAAATACTCCTGAAGCTTCATAAAAACCATTTTGTATCTATTATCGGTAGTAGTGGTAGCGGTAAATCTTCATTAATGTACTGTGGTCTTTTGCCTATTTTATATGGTGGATTTATGACTAAGGCCGGATCGCGCTGGAAAGTTTTTACCTCAAGGCCAGGGCTGTCACCAATTGATAATTTAGCTAAGTCGCTGTACCTGAACGGGCGAGATAGTAAATCAGTAGATGAACAAGAATTAATCGAAGGAAAAGCAGCAATAAACAGTATTCTCAGAAGTAACCCTCATGGACTGATTGATGTAATAAAACAACGAGTTAAATCAGAAAATCAAAATATCCTTATTCTGATTGATCAGTTTGAAGAATTGTTTAGACTGATAAGAGAAAAAACTGGAGATATCTCTGAAGTACTTGCTTTTGTAAATCTACTTACTGAAGCAGTGGAGGAAAAGCAGGTGCCTGTGTACATCGTTATCACTATGCGATCTGATTTCATAGGTGAATCGGCAAAATTTCCTCAGCTCACAAAGCAAATTAACGATAGTCACTACTTAATTCCACAACTTAATCGCATTGAACAGAAAATAGCTATTGAAGGGCCCATTGCCGTTGGGGGAGGGGTTATTGCCAAACGTTTAGTACAGCAATTACTTAATGACCTCAGCAATAATTCCAATCAATTGCCGGTAATGCAGCATGCACTAATGCGAACATGGAATTATTGGGTGTCAAATCACGATGTAGATGAACCAATTGACCTGAGGCATTATAATGCTATAGGCACTATTGATGAAGCATTATCATTACATGCTGATGAAACCTACAATGAGCTAAATGCCAACGAGAAAGAGATTTGTGAAACAATTTTCAAGTCACTTACTCAGAAAGGTAAAGATAATAATGGTGTAAGACGCCAGGCCAAATTAAGCGCTATAGCTCAAATTGCACGAGTTAAAGAACCAGAGGTAAGTGCGATTATAGATAAATTCAGACAACCCAGTCGTTCACTTTTACTGCCATCCATTCAAACACCATTAGAAAGTGATACCATAATTGAAATTTCGCACGAAAGTTTGATGAGGATATGGGATAGATTGAAAAATTGGGTAGATGAAGAAGCAGAATCAGCCCAAATGTATCTGCGCTTATCTGAGGCGGCCGAGAGATACGAAGCTGGTAGTACAGGTGTGTGGCGACCACCAGACTTGCAGTTAGCTTTAAATTGGCGCAAGGAGCAAAACCCCAACTTTGCCTGGGCTCAACGCTACAGCCCGAGATACGAAAATGCTATTAATTTTCTTGAATTTAGCGAAAGCCAATACAAAGAAGAACAAGAAAAGGAAGCAAAGCGGCAAAAAAGAAGAATAGCAAGAGTAAAGATGGTTTCACTGCTATTAGGTTTGGCAGCAGTGGTTTCTTTATTATTTTTCATATTTGCAATTATGAAAAAAGGGGAGGCTGATGATGCAGCTACAGAAGCCCTTGAATATGCCGGAGATTTAGAAGATAGTCGTAAGGAAATTGAACAAGCATATGAAGAATTAAAAGAAAGCTTGATCAAAGAAACAGAGTTGCGAATTTTAACCCAAAAACAGCAAGATTCCATAGTTCAAGCTAAATTAAGAGCTGACTCTGCCGCGATAGCTGCTATGAACCAATACGAGCGAGCCGAGTACGAAAAAATACAGGCAGATAAAGCCAGGGCTGCAGCGGAAATGAGTGCTGAAATTGCAGAACAAAAAACTAAAGAAGCAGAAGCTAGTGAAGACAAAGCTAAACAAAGTGCGGCAGATGCTAACAGGCAAAGAATATTATCGATTGCGCAAAATATGACCCTGAAATCGCTGCAAGTACTGGATAGAGATTTACAAGGGAGCCTTGCTTTGCAGGCATATATTTTTAATCAACAATACGATGGCAATACCTACGACAAGCATATTTATGATGGGTTATATTATGCACTCAAATCTTTAAAAAATAAATCGGAAATCTACAAAGTGAAAAAACACAACGGAGCTATAAGGTCTATTGCTATTGATGGGAAAAACATTTATAGTACAGGAAGTGATGGTGTTATTAATAAATTCAATATAAATAACGCTAGAGAATCCGTAGTTATACATGACAATGATTTTATTAATCGTAACATAAGACTTAGTAAAGATAGCCGGTGGTTAATTAATGCCGGAGAAAAGAATTTTATTCAACTATTTGATTTGAAAAACCCCAATAGAATCCCGGTCAATATTAAAGGGCATAGTGACTTTATTTTTGACCTGGCTTTTCTACCTAATAATCAATACTTTATTTCTACCAGTGCTGATAGTACATTTAGACTCAATGATTTTTCAAGTAGCAGGCTCCTGAAGAAGAATAATGATCAGGTGAAAAATATTGCTATTTCTAATGATGGTAAACATATAGCTGGTGGTACGGTAAGTGGAAAGGTTTATTTATGGGAATCTACTAATATGGATAATGAAAAGGTCATATTGAAATCCAATACCCCTATTCACGTGGTTACTTTTAGTCCATCAGGCAATCATTTGGCTATTGGCGACGAAGAAGGAAATTTAACTTTGATTACATTTGATAATAAAACTAAAAATATACAATCAAAAATGGTTTTGGCGCAACATCAAGCACGTGTAAATGATATTCAGTTTAGTAAGGATCAATTTTTTATAGCTTCTGCAGGGTTTGATGGTCGTATTCATATGTATACTATGAACGATCTCGATGAATTACCAATTACCATGGTCGATCATAATTCTTATGTTTGGTCGCTAAACTTTACTGATGATGGAGATTACTTAATTGCTGGAAGTAAAGATGGTTCAATTAAATTATGGCCTACTAATTCGCAGGAATTTGCCAGCCAAATTTGCGATTTAATGGAAAGAAATATGAATAAACAAGAATGGAATAGGTATGTTGCAGATGATATCAATTTTCAAATGGCATGTCCTGACTTGATAGCTAATTAATGATAATGGTTGAGGTGATGAAGTTGGTAAAAAAGAGCGTTTTGATGTTTGGTATAGTAGTTCTTTTGCCACTAATGGCAACAGGTCAAATATGTAGTGAAATACTTGGCCAGGCAGAAGATGAATATCAAATCGGACATCTTTATGCCATACCAGCAATATTAGAAGGTTGCCTCAAAAGCGGATTTTCAAAAGAAGAAAAGATTAAGGCTTACAGGTTACTTACCTTATCCTACTTATATACCGACCAACCCGATAAAGCAGATATTTCTTATTTAAACTTGCTTAAATTAAGTCCTGAGTTTGAACCCAATGCATTAACCGATCCAATTGAATTATTTTACTTGCATGATAATTTCATAACTACTCCCTTCTTTTCATTATATCTTGTAAGAATTGGCAGCAATCGAAGTCAACCTAAAATAACCCAAAATTTCAATATAGATGGTTTAGGATCAGAAGCAAGTTTATTTTTTATACAAAATGAAGGAGAAACAATAATCAGAGATTATCAACACAATTATAAATCCTCCTGGGGTTTCAATATAGGTACAGGTATTGAATACGGATTTAGTCAAAGATACAGTATTGGCATGGATATAAATTTGACTTATCAGAGATATAGTTCCAATGAAAATTTATTGGGAGGCATTGCCCAAACAGGTTTTTCGGAAGGACAATGGTGGATTGACTTGCCTTTGTACTTTAAGTATAATTTTCCTGATAGCAAATACAAACCATATTTTCTTACTGGTTTTCAAACACATTATCTTATCAATACTTCATCTAGTGACCTTAGGTCTGTTTGGCAGCAAGATCAAACCGATATTCCCCAAGAAGAATTTGTCGACTTCTCGGATCAAAGAAGGGACATCAATTTTTCATTATTAGTAGGAGCTGGTGCTAAATATAAAGTAGGTATAAATTATTTAGCTTTTGAAGTAAGATACCATTATGGATTAATTAATTTGAGTATAAATGATCAAAGATTTGCTGACACAAGTTCTGCAAGAGACCCTAATACTAACTTGATGTATTCTGCTTTGCATGTAGATAACGCGTTCTTTATGAACAGCCTTAATTTTACCGTCAGTTATATAAAACCCATATATAAACCACGCAAGAAAAAATGATAAAATATTTATTTTTGTTACTATCTGTAGCTTTTTTAATGAGCTGCCAAACCGAAACTCTGGAGCCTAGTAGCAATGCATTTTTTAAAATCTACGGCGGTCAGTATCAAGAGGAAGGTATTGATTTGCTGGAAACAGATGATGGCGGATTTATAATAGTGGGTTATACCACCTCTCTAAGCAAAGGTGATTATAAAGACATATATATAGTTAAGACCAACGAATTTGGTTTGGCCGAATGGACTGAAATTTTATTGGCAGATAATCAATTGAATGATGAAGCTGTAAGTATAAAAAGAACTTTTGAAAGTACTGAGAATTATGTGATTATTGGTACTACAGGAATTGATAAAAGCGATTCTATCCAAAGTAATATCTTTGCTTGTAAAGTATCGGTTGATGGAAATGTTTTATGGGAAAATAGTTATGATACATTTGTAAGAGATGGTCAGGACACCATAATAAATAAGAAAGATATAGGAATTGATGTTCAAATGAGGTTGGATGGCGAAATGGTGATTGTTGGCAATACTCTTTTGAGTGATGGATATGAAATGATTGCTTTTAAATTAAATGCTAACGGGGATAGAATCGATGATATGTTCACTTTTGGTTTGGAAAGTGAGTTAGATGGAGTTGTTAATGATATTAGTAACCGGGTTATTAATAATCAAAATCCTCTCATTTCAGCTTCAGGTTTAATTTTAGGGTCTACCAATGCTTCATTATCAGGTAATGACGAAGGAGATAACGTGTACATGTTATACTATTCAGATAATTTAACCAATATAAACGAATTCACTTTCGGAGGACCAGGTAACCAAAGAGCTGATGACGTAGCTTGGTCCTTGGACGGAGGTTACATGGTTTTAACCACCAATAATTATAATGAATCGGGGTTTGGCAACATAAATTTAGTCAGGGTAGATGATAATTTAGATGCTGAAACGACCTTGATTAATGGTAACGATCTCAATTTTGGAGTAAGTGAAGAAGTAACTCGGGGAAGAGCAATAACCCGGAGCAATTCAAGGTACGTTTTAGCAGCAGAATATAAAGAAAGACCTAATGCTGATAGTGATATATTACTTATGGAAACTGATCAGGCAGGGCAAATCAAATGGTTTCAATTTTATGGAGGTGATAATTCAGATAAAATCAATTCTGTTGTACTTACAGAAAGTGGACATATAGCATTTACCGGAATGTTGTCTTTCGTTGATTCTGACCAGGTTACGAAAATGATTCTAGTAAAAACTGATCCCTCTGGGAAAATCATTCCCTAAATGTGGAATGTAATATAATTTTCGAAGGTTACAATTTTATAGTAATGAGTATTTAACCAAAAGAGCATAAATAATTTTGAGAAACATTTACACGAAGATTTTTCTGATAATTTGCATTGTTTATATATTCCCTGGAATAGCATCTGCAAATGTAAATATTACAACTGGATCTGCTTCAAATCTATGTGTTGAATCAACTTTTACTTCTATTACCGATATAACCATTGCTGAAACATTAATAGCTGATATGGCGATGGGCACCAATGTTACTATTAACTTAAATCTATCCTCCGGCTTTGAGTTTAATACGCTAGCATCTACTACCGTTAGCTTTACGGCAGGCAGAGATATTACCGCTATAAGTGGATCTTTTACTGATCAATCTAATTATTTAATAACGTTGTCTGTATCCGGCACTTCTAATCTTGACAACATTGTTATATCCGGATTAGAAACAAGAGCTACCAACTATGGCGTTACAGGAGACATTGTACGTTTGGGTGGCAATGCAATCATTAGTGGGTTTGAAGATTTTGTAGTAGCTGCAAATGTATCAAGTGATAATGCTCCATCCATAACAGGTAATCCATCTGATAAAGAAATTTGTGAAAACAATTCAACAAGTTTTACTGTAGCTGCTTCAGGGACTTCTTTAGCTTATCAGTGGCAAGAAGATAGTGGAAGTGGTTGGGCAAATCTTGCAGAGACCTCTCCTTATTCAAATGTAACTACATCATCTCTGAATATTACCAATGCTCCTACTTCTTTGAATGGAAATTTATATCGGTGCGTAGTAACTGAAATTGGACAATGCAGTAGTAATTCAACTTCGGCTGTATTAACCGTAAATACCTTGCCAGCCGATGGCTTGAGCGTAACAGCGGCCGATGATTACTTGT